>DATNPE010000643.1:0-8725 GCA_036703355.1 Allocoleopsis sp.
ATCACCCATCCCGCTAAAACCAACACAGGAGCCACAAACAAAGCAATTTGGAGGCTGGAACCCACTGCTACTGAAACCGAAAGATCCATTTTGTTTTTCATTGCCACGGTCACTGCTGTTGCATGTTCTGCGGCATTGCCAACAATCGGTAGCAAAATGACTCCTGTAAAGAGAGAAGTCAAGCCGAGGCGAGTTGTGGCAGCTTCTAAAGTGTCTACCAGCAGCTCTGATTCCACCGCAACTAAAATCGTGGCAGCTAATAGGACGCCGATCCACAAGGGTAAATTGACTTTATGGTCTGCATTATCGGGGGCTAAATTTGCCTCTGCCAGTTCTCCAGGTTCCAGTTCTGCCAAGCCCACATCGTAGAGATAAGTGTGAGTCCGCATCGAAAACAAGAGAGTGAGGCCATAAACCACGATGAGAACCACGGCGACGGCAACCGATAGCTTCTGAATCGTGATCCCGCTAATTCCAGCTGAGGTAACATTTACAGCAGTCGGTAGCAGCAGCGCAATCACTGCTAAGTTCATCGATGAGGCGTTAACACGAGCCACAATCGGTTGGAATTCCTGTTCTTTATAACGCAAGCCGCCCAGCAACATCGAGAGTCCCATCACTAGGAGCAAATTGCCAACAATTGATCCCGTGATGCTGGCTTTGACGACATCAATCAACCCTGCCCGCAGAGCGACTAAAGCAATGATCAGTTCTGTGGCGTTGCCAAAGGTAGCATTGAGTAGGCCGCCCAAAGAAGGCCCAGCCACTACCGCAATTTCTTCGGTGGCAGTACCCATCCAAGCAGCCAGAGGCAAAATAGCTAAGCCAGCCGTGATGAAGACGATCAGCGATCCCCAATGGAGAAGATGAGCTGCGATCGAAATGGGCACAAAGATCAGTAATCCAGTAAAAACTACGTCTTTAATTGTCATTAAGGTTTAGTGCTATAGATTTGCAGTCAGGTAAACGAATTCGCCTCTAGAATACCCAACACCTCAGCGTGGCTTTATTTCAGCTCACTATATTTCAAGAAATTGCCACTTCAGGCAGCAAAAAAGTAACAAAGTATTGCTTTTAGTGTTGTCCGTAGAATTCTTATTGCAAATCCTTAACTCATTGTTAAATTGCTCCAGCCATTGCAGTTCAATCAAGCTATCTTGCAAAGGAATGCTTTAGTTGCTTCTGGGTCTTGAACAGCTCACGAGTCTTTGATCCCCAAAACAACCTAATGCTTAAGACTCAGGTGGGCTGGATTGAGATTGAGCTTTTAGTCGGATTGTTTCTCTGTTTAATCTTGGATAAAGTGCTATCTGAATCTGTTGCAGTCCTAGGGCGATCGCCGCTTAACCTGTTGTTTTCTTGGCGTCACTTTCTCTAGAAGCCACTGGTTGAGCCGAACTAGCGCCCTGAGTAATCTTGGTTTTTGACAGTATTTGTTGTGATTGCTAACACCTGTTATCCACTCTGCGTAGTGGTGATGGGGTGACTTATTTCTGTCTCGCTTCTTTATTGGGATATACCTAAAATGACTTCTCACTCCGATGCCTTCACCTCAGAGCATGAGGAATCTGGGATCACAAATCTAGTTGAATTTCCCCCCTCTTCGGGGGCTGAAATCAATGATTCTGTAGCTCAAGGTTCTTCTAGCATTGATCCCCTGCAAACTGCATCGGGCGTTTATGTCACCGTTCATGGCCACTTCTATCAGCCGCCCAGAGAGAACCCCTACTTAGATGCGATCGAGCGGCAACCCAGTGCGGGGCCGTTTCACGATTGGAATGAGCGGATTCATCATGAGTGCTATCGGCCCAACGCCTTTGCCAGAGTGCTGAACGACCGAGGCGACCTAATTGGGATCGTCAATAACTATGAGTATTTGAGCTTTAACATTGGCCCCACACTGATGAACTGGCTCGAACGCTATGACGTGGAGGTGTATCAGCGAATTCTAGAAGCAGACCGCAAGAGTTGCGATCGCCTGAATAGGCATGGCAATGCGATCGCTCAGGTCTACAACCACATCATCATGCCTTTGGCGAATGAGCGAGACAAATACACGCAAATTCGCTGGGGTAAAGCTGATTTCCGCTCTCACTTCGGTCGTGATCCCGAAGGTATGTGGTTGGCAGAAGCCGCCGTAGATTACCCCACCCTAGAAGCCTTGATCGCAGAGGGAATTCGCTTTATTGTGTTGGCTCCCTCCCAGGCGCAACGTTGCCGCCCGTTCCCCCGTGAGCATCAACCGCAACCCCAATGGCATGAAGTGGGAGGTGGCCAGATTGATCCCACTCGTCCTTATCGTTGCTTTTTACCGGGAGGTAATCCCAATCACGATTACATCGACATTTTCTTCTACGATGGACCGATCTCACGGGATATGGGCTTTAGCGATGTGCTCTACAATTCCAACCATTTCGTGGGGCGGGTTGGTCAAGCGGTACGTGGGGATCAACGACCTGCTCAGGTGCTTTCGGTGGCAACCGATGGGGAAACCTTTGGCCACCACAAAGGCGGCACCGAAAAAACTTTGGCTTACGCCTTCCTGAAAGAATTTGCTAATCGAGGCTGGACGGTCACTAACTTTGCTCACTATCTCAGCATCCATCCGCCCACCTGGGAGGTAGAACTCAAGCCTGTCACTGCTTGGAGCTGTGCGCATGGAGTCGATCGCTGGCAGGAAGACTGTGGTTGTGGCGGCGAAGGCGGCGTTTGGCACCAAAAATGGCGACGACCGTTGCGAGATGCTCTCGATTGGTTGCGGGATCAGTTGATAAAAGTCTACGAGGAGCATGGCAGAAAGTTTTTCCGCGATCCTTGGCAGGCGAGGGATGAGTACATTCAGGTGGTGCGCGATCGCAGTACTAGCAATATTGAGCAATTTCTGATTCGCCACCGTACCCGTAAATTAACTGCCGCTGACCAAGTGGATGCCCTGCGCCTACTGGAAATGCAGCGTCACGCCCTACTGATGTATACCAGTTGCGGCTGGTTCTTTGAGGAGTTGTCGCGACCGGAAGGGGTGCAAATTCTGCGTTATGCAGCGCGTGCCCTAGAATTGGCAGGTGATGTGGCAGGCGTGCAACTGGAGAAAGGCTTTATCAAGCGCTTGGGAACAGCACCCAGCAACATTGAGCATTTTCGGCATGGGTCAGGGGTGTATCGCCATCTCGTGGCAACCGCCCAGATCACCTTAGAACAAGTCGCGGCTCATTACGCCATTAGTTCTTTGTTCACGACTTACCCGCCAGAGCAGCGAGTTTACTGCTACACCGCTCATCAGCTCGATTACCAATTGCAACGCATGGGATCGCTAACTTTGGCAGTCGGGCAGGTGCAGTTGGTTTCAGAAATCACCTGGGAAAGTTCTCATTTAGTTTTTGCTGTTCTCCATTTAGGCGGCTGGGACTTCCACTGCTGCATCCAGAACTTTTCGGGACGGCGCGAATACAGTCGCTTAAAAGAGAGTGTGTTTGCTGCCTTGAAACAGGCTAGTGCTGCCCAGACGATTTTGGCAATGAATCGGATTTTTGGGGATCAGTCTTACAGCTTGCAAAACCTGTTTGCCGAAGAACGCCACCGGATTATGCAATTGCTGACCCAGGAAACTCTGCTCCGCCTGGATCAGCTTTACACCCAAGTTTATCGAGATAACTACGGTGTGTTGATGGCCTTCCACCGCGATGAGTTGCAAGTGCCGCAAGAATTGCAAGTGGCAGCGGAAATCGCCTTAACCAATCGGGCACTCACCTCATTGCAAGCGCTCGAACAAGAAACGAGCGATCCCAGCACGACTCCACCGCCTTGTCTCAGTCACTTAGCCGAGCTAGAAGCGATCGCCACCGAAGCCAGTCATCTGCACTGTCACTTAAATCTTCCCGAAGGCAAAAAAATTCTAGAGCGGTTAATTTTGCGATCGCTGTGGGAGTTGCTACACAACTTCACACCCGAAACGGTGGCTGATGAAGTGAAGCAAGTGCAGCGCTTGCTAGTTGCGGGTGAACAGCTCAAGCTAGCCCTCTCGATCGACCGTGCCCAAGAACTTTATTTCTCGTTCTGGCAAAACCAGCTTCTACCCCTCTGCCGAGATGTGCTCCAGCAAAAGGCTCAGGGACGACTGGACACCCAGTACCCCATTTGCCTCAATGATGCTGCAATCTCCATTCATTTAGATGATTTACAACAACTCCTGCAACTTGGCCAAGTTCTACATGTAGATACCAGCAAGTGGATAACTCAGTTAGCGAGTTTGAATTAGAGAATGAGCTGGATTGCCATGCATCATCGAGACTAAAAGCCGTGAAAGTTTTTGCTTTGAGATTGCGTCCGGGACAAGATTTAAAGCAGAGCTTACAGGAGTTCGTAGCGGCTCAGCAGATTCAAGCTGGGTTTATTCTTACCACCGTTGGGAGTCTGCAACAAGCTACTTTACGCTTGGCTAATCAGTCCACGAGTGAGACGTTTTCAGGCAAATTTGAAATCGTTTCACTCGTGGGCACCTTGGCCAGAAATGGTAGCCATTTACATTTGGCGATCGCAGACTCTACAGGCAAAACCCTAGGCGGTCATTTACTCGAAGGGTGCATCATTTACACCACAGCAGAGATTGTGATTGGAGCGAGCGAAGACTATGTTTTCGATCGCAGCTTCGATGAGCAAACTGGATTTTATGAGCTAGAAATCAAAGATAAATAGAGTTAGAACGTTCTAAAAACTCAGCCGGGAGTTCGCTGGCTGTACCTTCTTCTGTGTTTTTAAACAAGATAGTAAAAGCGCCTGCCCCTAAGCCTGAATGCGGCCACATGCGATAACAGGGGGTATCTGTTAAATGAGATTGTGCTGCTACTAAATGGGGCACTACTAGCGCTTGAAATTGCGGAAATTTTGCTAGAAACCACTCACTCACCTGCTCATTTTCTTCCGGCGAGTAAGCACAGGTCATATAAGCCAAATAACCTTGAGGGGCAACTAACTTGGCTGAGTTTGCCAAAATTCGTTTTTGGCGATTGGCATTCTTATTAATCAAAATTGGATGAAAACAACCCGGTGCTTTATTGCCTTTGGCTAGTAAAGATTGGCCCGTACAAGGCGCATCTACCAGCACCACTTGAGCCGTACCGGGGATCAGCTCAGCTAACACTTGAGAATCTAAACTGAGGGCGATCGCAGGACTAATATGGCAGCGTTTTAAGTTAGAAATTAAAGCTCCCTTGCGCTTGCCAATCACCTCATTGCTAATCAGGAGTTGTGGTTTGAGAGTAGTCCAGGCAAAAACACTTTTACCACCTGGAGATGCACACATATCCAGAACAACATCCACAGGTTTCTTGATAGTTAGCAAGGTAGAGGCTGCAAAAATAGAGGAGAAATCTAAACAGTAGAAATGTCCTTGATCGTGAAGTGGATGCTTGCCTGGTTTCTCATTTAAAGCTAGGCGATCAATAAATGAGGGTTGCCAAAGAGCGGGTGGCGCAATTTGAAACGGTGACTTCTCAGGTTTGGGCTGACACCACAAGATCGCCGGATTAAAGGGGTGAGGGTTAACTAAGGCATCAATAAATTTTTCTTGGTAAGTGCTGTCTTTGAACAAGCGCTGACTAAACTTCACTAATAAATTAGAAGACTTTTCCATAACACCCATATAGCCAAAAATTCAGAAGCCAATGATGGTTTCAGAGGTAGATTCGAAGTTGGTTTTTTACTGAATTAAGCGGAAATAATACTTGCAGTCATGAGCTGATCTGCTGTGAGTAATTCCTTCGCTTTTTTAATTAATAAAGTGGCGCTGATGGCTGGTGAACAGCCGATCACATCGACGGAATAAATGGGTACCCCCCGACGTTGCAAGTCATGGGTATAGGTTTTGTCGTAGTAGTCCAACACTAAGTCAATTGCCGTTGCTAAATCGCCTTGACGAATTGCCTCTACCGCTTGCTGCGCTCGCAACCCGCCTAACTTTTTGCGTAAGCGCTCTGTAGCCAGAATCAGTTGTTCTGGTTCCACAGCTCCATAAACCTGCTGCAAAATGGCAATGCGCTCAGAACGCGATCGCACAATTTGCAATACGGGTGCCTTGAGCATCTGCTGAAAGATTTCGTCTGGAATACGGCACAAGCCAATTCGACGACTTTCCGCTTCAATCCACACAGGACGCTGATGATTAAACTGGTGCCAGCGCAGGGCAATTTGATTTTCAAACTGCTCCGTTGTGGGTTGAGCGGGTAGGCCCAAACTGCCGTAGCTACTACCACGATGGTTCGCTAAATGTTCTAGGTCCAGAACTTGCTCTCCCTGTGCTGCCAGGGCTGCTAAGATTTCTGTCTTGCCAGTGCCTGTCATGCCTCCCAAAATTGCTAAAGTTTTTGGAGTCGCGATGGTAGAGCGCACCCAACGGCGAAACGCTTTGTAACCCCCTCGCAGCAAGGTGACTTGAAAACCTGCCGTTTCCAGTAGCCAAGCCATGCTGTTGCTTCGCATCCCACCCCGCCAGCAATGCAGCCGCACCTGACGCTCTGGTGCTAGAGCTTTGGCCTGAGCCACAAAGCTAGCGAGCTTAGGACCGACGATCGCCAGCCCTAATTCAATCGCAGCTTCTTGCCCTTGCCGTTTGTAGCACGTCCCTACCTCGGCCCGCTCGTCATTACTAAACAACGGAAAACTCTCGGCACCCGGAATGTGTCCCTGCAAAAATTCCCCTGGGCTGCGAGCATCCAGAATCAGGCCAGAGCCCTGCAAAAACTCAGGAACATCAACGATTTGAGGCATGAACCTTCAGCAAAACAGACATTAACCCTACCCTACGATCGTAATCGGCTCAAGGGTCGGATGGGCGGAAATCACCTGACCGATCGCCCGACTTTGAGGATAACCCAATGCCTGAAGCGCGCTAATACAATCACTGGCTCGTTCGGCAGGAACAGCAGCAAGCAGACCTCCAGATGTTTGGGGATCAAATAGCAAAGCAGCTTCGGGGCGATCGCTGATCTTAGACCAATTTTGCACTTTCAAGGCAGCTCGTAAGTTCTGGGGCTGGAGTGAGCTGGCAATGCCTTGTTCAACCACCGTGCTAGCTCCTGCTAAGAGTGGGATCGCCTCCAGATCGAGTTCCACCGCTACTTGTAAAGCTTGCACCATCTCGTACAAGTGCCCCAGCAAACCAAACCCAGTGATGTCTGTGCAAGCACTGGCTTGGTGCTGCATCAGGCATTGGGCAGCGGCTTGGTTCGACTGCAACATTGACTCCACCGCCTGATCAATCCAACGGCCTTTGGCTCGTCGCTGCATATCTGCCGCAAACAAGGCTCCGGTTCCTAAAGCTTTGGTCAAGATTAGGGCTTGTCCAGGCTGCATCCCCGCTTTTTGCAAGATGCGATCGCGCTCTGCCAAGCCGTTACAAGACAGACCAAACGCCAGTTCTGCCCCTTCTGTAGTGTGCCCCCCAATCAGGACTGCACCTGACTGCTGCAAAACTTTGAGCGCACCAGCAAGCAGTTGATACAGCGTTTCCTCGACTTTGGCTTCTAGGGCATAAGGAACTGTGGCGATCGCTAAAGCACTTTGCGGTACAGCCCCCATCGCAAAAATATCGCTGAGGCAGTGGTTGGCACTAATTTGACCAAACACAAACGGGTCATTGATTAAGGAGCGAAAGTAGTCAATCGTTTGCACCAAAACCCGATCGCTAGGAATTTGCACCACCGCCGCATCATCTGGAGCCGCTAAACCGATCAAAATATCGGCGCGATCGCTTGGCTGCGGATAGTCTTGCTGAATTCGCTGGAGCACCCGTTCTAGAACGCTACTACCGACTTTGGCCCCACAGCCACCACAACGCATCAGATTTTGGATGCGACTTTGGGAGTCTGGAAGTAACTGCTCGGCGACGGGCCGAGAGACTGCCTGCTGCCGCATTTCTGGTAACTGGTTAAAGCGATCCATGAACCGCCGATCAATTCTGTCCTTGAGCTGCCACAACCAAGGAGACTGCCAACCTAATGACCCCCAGGAGGCGATCGCGGCATTGTGCTGATTGGAGTCTGAGTCTTCGCTAGTACCAATTAAGCTGAGATAGCGCTTTTGGGGAATGTAAGGCTTGAGTGGCTGCCCCAGCAGAGTTCGGCGCAAATTTTCAAACAGTGGTTTGCCTTGACGCACCGCAAACACTCCTGCCTTCGGTCTGGGATGGTTTTTGATCGTGGCAATGTCCCCCGCAGCAAATACAAACGGGTGAGAGAGCGATCGCAATGTTTCATCAACCCCAATAAAGCCCTGAGCATCTATCGCTAAACCCGATGCCTTAATCCACTCCGGAGCCGTCGCTTGAGTTACCCAAAATGTATGGTCACAAGCCACTGTCAAACCAGATTCACACCGAACTTGATCTTCCTGTACTTGAGATACCGTTTCTCCCAGGTACAGGTGAATGCCACGCTGTCTCAGGATTTGCTGGAAGCGATCGCTCACCCAACGGCTATACCCTGGCATTAATACAGGGCTGCGCTGAAAGAGATGCACAGATAAGTTTTCTGGTGGCTGTTGCGCTTGCCGCAATATTTTGTGTAGATGCCGCTGAACCGCCAGCGATAATTCCACACCACCTGCGCCACCACCCACAATGCCGATACAGACTGGAGCTTCAGGGTTTTGAACCACCTGCTGAATCAGCCGCTCCCAGTACTTCAAAAAGCGACGAATCGGCTTGACCGGAATACTCGACTCTACAGCCCTG
>DATNPE010000644.1:0-3725 GCA_036703355.1 Allocoleopsis sp.
AATTCCCAGAGTGGCCCCCGCAACATTCGGGCCTAGCAACAAATCGGGTTCCCAAGTTTGCCATTTGCCTTGACGAGTCAAGCGATCGCCCTCTACAACTCGCCGCGCCGATGCCATCAACAAGGCCCAAGTCAAATCGGCAGTGGCATCGGTCAGAACGCCTGGGGTGTGCCCTACGGGAATTTTGTGAGCAGTGGCGGCAGCAATATCAATATTGTCGAAACCCACTGCCATTTGGCTAATTACTTTGAGTCCAGAGTTAGCAGTAATCAGCGGTTGATCAATGCGATCGGTCAACAAGCAAAGTAAGCCATCTACGTTTTGTGCTTTTTCTAGTAACACCTCATAAGGAGGTGGCTGTCGCTCTGGCCACACTTCCAGCTCAGCAAACGTTTCTAGCTTTTCTAAGCTAGTCGGGAGACGACGGGTGATCAAGACTTTAAATGGAGACATAATCGTGAGATATAGCTGAAAATTTCTATACTTGATGCAGCCTCAATCCAGCCAGATTGAGCACTACTTTGATCCAATTCTCGCGTCTCTCTGGAGTATCTTCGGAAACCGCAAAATAACTTGTCTAAGCTGAGCCTCAGACCAACCCCGAAAGCTGAGTTCTTCCGGCTGTTTTGCTCAAAAATGCAGCCACAAAATTAATATAGTGAGGATGAGCTGCGTAATTGGGAATCAAGAGGAGAGCAAGCGTTTATGATTCGAGCGATTTTGGCAGTAGTTTTAATTGGGCTGTTAACGGCTTGCGGTAATGGCATCCCAGGCTTGAGCAACCGAGTTGTCCAACAGGCGATCGCTCTACAAGTGAACCAAACTCAGCAAACCTTAGCGAAACAACTTCGTCTCAGCAAGCCACCCAAAGTAGAAGTCAAGCAAGTGGCGATCGCCAAGCAAGAGCCGCTGAAAATTCAAGGTCTATCGGCCTACCATCTCCAAGGCACCTACGATCTGACGCTGAAACTCCCCAGCCGCCAAGTGACACAGGAAAAAAATCCATTTGATGTCTATTTGCAGCAACAACCCGATCAGACATCTTGGAAACTTGCTCAACTGACCCAAACAGAGGCAGAAGCAGAACCTACTTGGGTGACAGAGCCAATTCAATAAACCCAATCCAATAATCTTAGGAGAGATTGATACATGGTTGGGCAAGTTGCGCGATCGCCAGTGACATTTGATCAGTTTGTTGAGCAGTACCCCGAAGATGGAGGACGTTATGAATTGCGCTGGGGTGAAGTCGTAGAGATGCGTCCCACGGGCCCCCATGAGAAGGTCGCAGCCCTAGTGGCTCGCAAAATAGATATTGAGATCGAACGCTTGGCTTTACCGTGGTTTATTCCTCGTACCTGTTTAGTCAAGGTCGGTGGCTCAGACATTAATGGTTATCTTCCCGACCTGATCGTGCTGGATGAGGTAGCAGTAGCATCCGATCCTTATTGGCAGCGCCAATCCAGCATCTCTTTAGGAAGTTCAGCCAAGCTCGTCGTTGAAGTAGTAAGTACTAATTGGCAAGATGACTATGCTCACAAACTGGCAGACTACGAGCAGCTAGGCATTCCAGAATATTGGATTGTTGATTATTTGGGCTTGGGAGGTGTACGCTACATCGGTTCGCCCAAACAACCGACGATCACGGTATATACGCTAGTAGAAGGGGAATACATCGGCACTTTGTTCCGGGCGGGCGATCACGTGATCTCTCCCCTCTTGCCAGAGCTGCATTTGAGCGCAGACCAGATATTTGCAGCGGGACAGTAGTGGTGACTGTGCTGTTAATTCGCGCGGGCGATCGCCGCTCACTAGCACTACACGGGAATTAACTCGCGATCGCAGAGGTTGGTTGAGGTACTAGCGCTTTGACGAGATTAATCCAAGTCAGAGTATCTTCAGAATTGGGCAGAAGCGGTAATGTGTGCAGAAAAGATACTAAGTCTTCCAAGCAGTTGTAAGGCTCGCTCGTGAAATAGAGATTTTCCACCCAATAAACGGTTTCATCTTGAATCGTGGCAGTTTTGAGCAGACATCCACGACCCAAAGCAAGATTAAACACTCCATTCATGAGTCAGTCTCCAACACTGTTAGAATTTATGGCTTGGTTGATAAGCTTCAGTATCGGGTGAGTGACGAATAAGACTCATCGGCAAAGTCGCTTAACCTCATCCGCTAGATGATGGAGGCGCTAGATCATAGAAGGACCAGTCTCAGGCAAATCTTCAGGTAGGATGGTCATCATCAATTCTTTGCTAACTTGGTCAAGCTTGATTAATCGGTTGGCTTGTCTTTCTACCGTTTTTTCAAATAGGTTTCTGACTAATCTGGCATTGCCAAAATTTTTATTTTTATTGGTATATAAATATGTCAGCTTCTGCAACAAAACTTCTTTAGCTTGCTCGTTCAACTGAAAATGGTGTTGCTGACAAACAGATGCAAAAATGTTGAGCAACTCTTCAGGAGTGTAATCTTCGAAATAGAAATACTTGTTAAATCTTGAGCTTAAACCAGGATTGGCATTGATAAATCTCGACATTTCATCGCCATAGCCAGCCACGATCACGACCAATCTCTCGCGATAGTCTTCCATGCGCTTCAGCAAGGTATCGATCGCTTCTTGACCAAAATCGTTAGTCGCTCCTTCTGGCTTGAGCGTATAAGCTTCATCGATAAACAGCACACCATCCAACGCCGACTCAATGAGCTTGTCGGTTTTGATTGAGGTCTGACCGATATAGCCAGCCACTAATCCAGCCCTGTCTGTTTCTACTAAATGCCCTTTAGCCAGAATTCCTAGGTTTTTATAGATTTCACCCATGAGGCGGGCCACTGTGGTTTTTCCAGTTCCAGGCGGCCCACAAAATACTGAGTGAAGCGTGACTGAGATATTAGGCAATCCCTGATCTTGACGTAGGGCTTGAACTTTCAAAAAATTGATCAGATTGTTGATCTCATTTTTGACATTGCTCATGCCCACCAGCTGATTCAGCCGTCCCAGAACCAACTCTAAATCTGTTGGGTGGAGATCGGTTCCAGCACCAGAACTATGACCGCCTATGACCGCCACGGCTCAACTTTGCCTTCATCTGTTGCAGTTCAGCTTCGACATCATAATCCTGCCAATTCATGCTTTTCCCCTTTTAGGTTTTGACTGTTGACTATGACTATAGCTATAGCTCTAGAGCCGTTGCTGACACATACTCATCAATGCCAGAGCAGAGTCTGAGTTTTGCTACATACATGGGTAGCCGAGATTACAATAAGCCTGCGGTTTCGTAGAGCCGTCTGAGCGTAGCGGTAATCTTAGCACCGTACTGTAAATCAGCGGTCCAACGGCCACTCAGTTGATCGACTAAAGGCGCAATCCCGCGCGTGACAAAACGGAAACGGGGATCAACTACATCTTGTACTAAAGGCTCAGTACTGGCATAAGCCTTGAGATGCTGCACATGAGCACGTACTCCAATCCGCGCGCTGGGGAAAGATGCACCGACATCCGCACCCCCGACTGTGCCCAAGCCTGCAAAGTTATTTTGCGACGGTTTAATATCACTACTAAAGCGCAAAAATCCTGTTTCCACACACATTTGGCAGAAGGCAATGTCGTAGTTCACACCTTCGACGCTAGCCTCTTCCCGGTAGAGCTTCGGCAAGTCCGGGAATTGGGCTAAAGCGCTCTCATTATTCGATTTGAGGAACATCATTAACTGGACTTCCGAAGTATT
>DATNPE010000645.1:0-2797 GCA_036703355.1 Allocoleopsis sp.
CTAGACTTCGACAAATACGGCATTACCTTACCTGTGATGCCAGAAAACGGGCGGCACTATATCGGCGTTGATTTAGACAACATTGATGCCACGCTAATACGCTTGCAAGAAAATCCAAACTTATTGGCTGAGGTGGGTGCAGCAGGTCGAGAATGGGCTTTAGCCAACTACAGCCCCATCCCAACGGCGGAGCGATTTTTGCTGACAGTGCTCAGCAGTGCAGCGGCTCAACAGCGGCGAATCGCGACTCCTGAGACTGCGATCGCTCCTCAACCCGCTCCTCAACCGACTGCTTTCCAAGCTGATCCGCTACCTGTGCATTTCTTTACCATCGTCTTAAACGGTGAACCTTTCATTCGCTATCACATCGAAGTTTTAAAGCAGCTACCGTTTCAGTGGCACTGGCACATTGTAGAAGGAGTCGCAGAACTCAAACACGATACAGCCTGGAGCTTGCACTCCGGCGGCAAGATTCCAGACCACCTACATCGAGAGGGTCGCAGTTGCGATGGCACCTCGGAATACCTGGATGAACTGGCTCGACAATACCCCAACCAGATCACCCTCTATCGAAAACCCAACGGTGTCTTCTGGGATGGCAAGCGGGAAATGGTCAGTGCGCCTCTGGCTAATATCCGTACAGAGTGCCTGCTGTGGCAGATCGACGCTGATGAACTGTGGACGGTGGAGCAGCTTCGCCGTACTCGGCAGTTATTTATCGAGCATCCAGAGAAAACGGCTGCTTTTTACTGGTGCTGGTACTTCGTCGGCCCCAATTTAGTCGTCACCAGCCGCAATTGCTATAGCCAAAACCCCCGCCAGGAGTGGTTGAGAACTTGGCGCTATCAGCCCGGAGCTATTTGGCTATCTCACGAACCGCCTCGTTTGGCCCAACCTGCGGCTAACGGTCAATGGCAGGAAGTAGCTCGGATTAATCCTTTCTCCCACCAGGAAACAGAACAGCAAGGCTTGGTCTTCCAGCACTTCGCCTATGTCACGCCAGAGCAGTTGCGATTTAAAGAGAAATATTACGGCTACACCCAAGCTGAAGCTCAATGGCGCAAATTGCAGCAACAAAGCCAATTCCCAATTTATCTGCGCGATTATTTTGCTTGGGTGCAAGACAATACCACGGTGGATCGAGTGGAAACGCTGGGAGTGCAAGCGATCGCCCAACTCGCTCCTAACCAGACTTGGCAGTTTGTCCAACCCCAGATTTCTCCCGTCACACTGCCGCAAGCCCCCAAACCACCGCTGATTGTGATTGATGGGGTCTTTTTCCAACTGATCAATACAGGTATTGCCAGAGTTTGGACGACGTTGCTCACGGAATGGTCGCGTAGTAACTTTGCGCCGTACCTGTTGGTGCTCGATCGCGCCGGAACTGCGCCTAAAATTCCTGGCATTCGCTACCGCACGATTCCGCCTTACAACTACCGCAATACCTCCCTCGATCGCACCCTACTGCAACAGATCTGTGATGCCGAGCAAGCGAGTTTATTTATTTCCACCTATTACACGGCTCCGATTTCTACCCCTTCGGTATTCATGGCCTATGACATGATTCCGGAGCGCATTGGTTGGAATCTGGACCAATATATGTGGCGGGAAAAACACTATGCAGTTCAACATGCTTTTCGCTATTTGGCAATTTCGCAAAATACCGCCCGTGATTTGGTGAGATTTTTTCCTTACGTCGATCCACAAGCCATTACGGTCGCGCCTTGTGGCGTACAACCTGACTTCACGCCCGCTAATGATGCAGAAGTGATCGCCTTTAGACAAAAACATCAAATTACTCAGCCGTACTTCTTAATTGTTGGGACCCGCAATGGCTACAAGAACACGATTTTGTTCTTCAAAGCCTTTGCCAAACTACCCAACGCCACCAACTTCAGCATTGTGTGTACGGGGGGCAGTCCAGATCTAGAACCTGAACTCAGCGCCTGCTTACCCATTGGAACAAGAGTGCATTTGCTGCAACTCAACGATGCCGATCTACGCTTGGCTTATACAGGAGCGATCGCGCTGGTTTATCCCTCGCAGTACGAAGGCTTTGGGCTGCCGATTGTTGAGGCGATGGCCTCTGGTTGCCCTGTGATCACCTGTCCCAACGGTTCCATCCCAGAAGTAGCAGGTCAGGCCGCGATTTATATCAACCATACCGATGTCGAGGGATTAGCTGCCGCATTGCAAAAGGTACAGCAACCCCAAGTTCGGCAGCAATTGGTTCAAGCAGGGCTCGCCCAAGCTAAGCAGTTCTCTTGGTCCCAGATGGCTAAAACTGTTTGTCAAGCCCTGATGGCGGCAGTGCAAGCGGCTCCTGCTGCGGCCCCCTACAGCCCACCGTTGGCGATCGCCTCAGTCGATGATCGGCGCATCGTTTTTCGAGAAAACGCTTTAGGCCGTGAAGGAGTTCAACCAAAACCCGCAACAGTTGCAGCGCCAGTGACCTCCGCTCCTGCGGCTCCAGTTCTTCAAGCTGCCACCTACGAACAGTATCAGCAAGTGGGTCGAAGCTTACTAGCAGAGCACCGACTAGAAGATGCGATTCAAGCGTTGGAGAAAGCTCACCAGCTAAGCCCCCGTGATCCAGTAGCCCTGCGTGATTTGGGGACTGCTTACAAAGCCAAAGCGGACGACTCGCGGATGCGGGCGGACTTTTATCTGGGGTTTGCGCTCTACCGCCAAGGCAAATACCAGGCCGCGATCGAGCGATATCAGAGATTTCTCGCCACCGAGAAATTGGGTGTGGCTCCAGAACTGATTCAGCGGGTTTACAAGTGTTTGGGTGATT
>DATNPE010000646.1:0-4996 GCA_036703355.1 Allocoleopsis sp.
TTGATGTCGTTCAGCGTTTTGGTCCGCTCTGCCATTACTTGTTCAAAGCATTTGTAGGAAGTCATATTCGCGTAACCAAACGGGTGAGTGAGCAATGCAACTCCACGATGGCAGAAACTTTCAGTAGACTAATCGGGCAAAAGAATCAGATAGATTTAAAGCTTTTTGGTGTTCTCGAATACAGAACAGTCTGCTGTTGTTTGGCTCAAGCCGCAGGAAGGTGATGCGGGCGATCGCCAAATCTGAGTGGACAATGACACAGATTAATATTTTTTAACAAACTGCGTAAAATAAAGCCAGGAATCAAGACGCAAGTAATATGCATTTGACCTGGCTAGATGCCAACTCTTGGCTGATCGAAATGGGTGGCAAGCGAATTCTGCTCGACCCTTGGTTGGTGGGACCGTTGATGTTTGGCAATGTCGATTGGTTGTTTAAGGGCACCCGTCCACAAGAACGCCCCATCCCCGATCGCCTGGATTTGATTTTGCTCTCCCAGGGGTTAGCAGACCATACCCATCCGCCGACACTGCAGCAACTCGATCGCAGCATTCCGGTTGTCGCTTCTCCCAATGCCGCTAAGGTTGTGCGTGAGTTGGGCTACCAGCAAGTGACGGCTCTGGCGCATGGTGAGGCTTTTAATTTAGACGACCAAGTTACGATTCAAGCTTTACGCGGATCGCCGATTGGCCCTTTTCTGACTGAGAATGCCTATTTCCTCAAAGAACTGGCCTCAGGCTTGACACTTTACTATGAGCCTCACGGTTACCATGCTCCGATTGTGCAGGAGATGGCACCGATTGATGTGGTGATTACGCCAGTGATTGATATGAAAGTGGCTGTCGTAGGCCCGATTATTCAAGGCAAAGACAGCGCTCTAACTTTGGCAGAGCAAGTGCAGCCTCAAGTCATGCTACCCACCGCCGCAGGTGGCGAAGTGAGCTTTGAAGGGCTGCTGATGGCGGCAATTCGGACGACAGGCAGTATCGACAGGCTCCGGAACCAACTCGCTGATAAAAACCTACCCACTCAACTTTTGGAGCCAAACCCTGGCGATCGCTTGGAACTCAAACTCCAACCTAGGGCGATCGCCCAATCCTAACGATGGACGGAACCGTCGGGTAGGGTGGCTCCTTGCAAATTGGCTTTGTGCAGGTTGGCCCAACCGAGTTCGGCTCCTAGCAAATTTGCGCCTTGGAGATCGGCCCCGCTGAGGTTAGTACCCCGGAGATTGGTGCCGTTGAGGTTAGCACCTTGGAGATTGGCTTTGCTGAGGTTGGCCCAGCTGCAATCTGCACCGGACAAGTCTGCTGCCATCAAATTGGCTCTAGCGGCATAAACTCGGCCCAGATGCGCCTGGATTAAGTTGGCCTTAGCAAGGTTGACTTGGTAAAGATGGGCAGTGATCAACTCGGCGTTATAAAGCGTGGCGTTGCTCAGGTCTGCCTGACAGAGGTTGGTTGCCATCAGGTTGGCTTCGCTCAGATTGGCTCGACTCAACCGCGCCTCACTCAGATCTGCGCCCCGAAGGTTGGCTTCTCGCAGGTCAGTGCCAATCAGGTTGGCTTGGCTCAAGTCAGCGCGTCTAAAGTTGGTGCCACGCAAATCAGTACCAATCAAGTTAGCACCGCTGAGATTGGCATCGCGCAAGTCGGCTTGAATCAAACTGGCATTCACCAATTCGGCCTGACAAAGAGTTACCTCAACCAGATCAGCCGCTTGCAGATTGGCATTGTTCAGAATGGCGTAGCTGAGGTTGGCCGCAATCAGTCGGGTGTGGCTGAAGTCTACCCGCTTCAGATTCGCTCCCCGCAAATCTGCGCCTCGGAGATTCATGCCGCTGAGATCGGCTTCACTCAAGTCAGGTTCTACAGAACCATTGTGGTCGCGCCACTCAAGCCATCGCACCGCACCCATTTTTAGGAGGGCTAAATGTTCTGGATTTGCCATTGAGTGCTTCCTTTATTCCTTGCCTTGACCCACCGGATTTTCGCGCCCAGTTACATTCTCAATGGCTGCGAGAGCGGCACTGGAACCTGCCAGAATGTCGCGTTCCTCCCCGCCTAAATACAACCGTCCAAAGCTACCAAACGCTTGCACCTCTAGCAGTTTGATCGCCGCTGCTTTTTCCGCTTCGTTAGCAGCTAGAGCTGCATATCCCGCAGGCTCTACCTCCAAGACATAGAGGGTTTGCCCTGCCAAAATTAGGTTGCCCCGCCGGAAGCGGTTGATTAACTGGGTTTGGTGGGCGTCGATATTGCGGATAATTTGGCTGGAAACGACCCGTGGCTTAATGCGATCGCGCTCTCTGGCTCCTAAGGCATCCAAAATTGCCATACCAGCCGTGCGAGTATCCCCTTGGTTGCGAGAATGTACTTCTAGCAAGCCGTAAAGACGCTCCACAATTTGCAATCCTGGACGTACCGAGGTGGCTTTGAGAGCAATATCCGTGATCCGGTTAATTTCGATGCCAGGAGAAATTTCCACCCAAAGCGAAGCATCCCCTGGAAGCGGCAAGAACCCAGGCACCACGGTTCCCAAAAATGCAGCATGTTGTGGTTGCATACTGTCTAGATAAACGTAGCTGCGTAGTTCTATACCCAAGGCTAAAACTCAGTGCTGACCAATTCGCTCAGTAAGCTTCTTGCAAATTAGATTTTTTAATGAGTTGAGGTGGCTCAACGAATCGGCAAGAAGTCTAGTGTACGGGTAAAAGTATCGCAGCTATTGTGCCATCTCGCTATGGTTCTGTAGGCATGACTTGGGCGGAAGGGTGGCGATCGCGCCTAATGTGCCCAACATTCTGTCAGTAGAGGTACCTCTTGGAGTCGCGCTTCCATCATGCATCGGGCTGTTATTCACGCACTGGCTAGGGCGGGTTCGGCAGCCGCAAAACCCGACGGTAAGGTTCTCAGGCTGACCCAAATCTTATACTCCGATCTCATACAGGTGATACACACTTGCCTGCCTTGCTCTGCCAAGTCCATCGCTACGGCAAACGCTTTTTGTCTGCTACTAGCAGGAAATCGCTCCCAAAGGCAGTACAGCTCTTTTCCAGAACACATCCCTTCGTGAATTTCATGGTTATACAAAAACTTAAAGGGATGCACCAGTTCGTGAGACAACACCAGGGGCAACATACAACTTCAGTCCAGAGGAGCTACTTCATCGTCCTCAATGTTGTATCAATCAAAATGTATTCTTCCTTACCTAAAGAAAGATCTATTGAAAACTTCATGGTGTGATAACCAACTCATTAATTTGTTAGAAAGAGCGCGGCTCTTGTTATTACTTTTCGTTGCTGCTCTTAACGAACTGAAGTTGAGTCGCGATCGCCGGATGGAGCCATTCGCAATCGCCCCGAAATCTTTAATGGTAAGCGCGAAGCAGGCGTATACATCGATAAACGAGTGCAGCTTAACCCAGATATTCGGCAACGGGTGGTGACCTTCTACCAACTCGCCAATATGTATGGGGCGGCTTGGCATCACCGCTTGCAGAACATCTATTTCACGCTGCCAGAGAACATTATGGTGCTCTACTGGCCCCAAGTGCTTACGTGGGCCGCCGATGCCACCTCAGACTTGTACATGCCAGACGAAGAGTATTACCGAACGGGGGGATTTAGAACATAACCCCACGCAAAAAACGGTGTGGACTGGTTTGTACTATGACATTGTGGGAAAAACTTGGCTGGTAAGCTGCATTACGCCAGTCAACCGCAACGGCAAACCCATTGTGACGCTAGGGGCAGACATCACTCTCGATGAGTTATTCAAGCGCACCATTCACGATCGCCTGCCTGGGGCTTATAACCTAATTGTGCGTGCCGATGGTCGTTTGATTGCTCACCCGCAGTTGATGGATAAGATTCAAGCCAAGGAGGGCAAGTTTGACATTCAGCAGTCGGGCGATCGCCATTTAGGGCATATCTTTCAGAAAATCAAGACCAGGCGATCGGGGCAGGTAATCATCGATAATGCCCAAGACGATGAGTATTTAGCGGTTGCCAAGATTGATGGGCCTGATTGGTACTTTGTCACTGTCTATCCCAAGTCGATTCTGGCGGAGCCTGCTTTCCAGACGGCTCGCGTGATTCTGCTCTTGGGCTTATTGTCTTTATTGGTAGAAATCCTATTACTGTTTTTTGTCCTACGCCAACAGATCGCCAAACCCCTGCTGAACTTCATGCACGCCACAGAATTAGTAGCAGCAGGCGATTTCAATATGCAGCTCGATGAGTCGCGCCGAGATGAGTTGGGGCATTTGGGGCGCTTGTTTAACTCAATGGCCGAGCAGGTCCATAGTCGTGAGCAAAGTCTAGAGCAAGCCCGCGAGAAACTACGGCAAAGTAATGAAGAGCTGGAACAGCGGGTTCTGGAGCGCACCAATGAGTTGAGCCAGGTAATTACGCAATTAGAGGATGAAATTCTGGAGCGGCGGCAAGCAGAATTGGCACTACACGACTCCGAAACCCAACTCAAAGAGCAAGCCCTACAGCTTCAGCAAGCACTCCAAGATCTCCAAAGCACCCAAGCACAGTTGATCCAAACCGAGAAAATGTCCGGGTTAGGGCAACTGGTGGCTGGGGTGGCTCATGAGATCAACAATCCAGTCAATTTTATCTACGGCAACCTCACCTATATCAACCGCTACGCCGAAGATTTGCTCGATCTAGTCCAGCTTTATCAGCAACATACCACTACCAAAATTCCTGCGGTTGAAGCTCAAATTGAGGTGATCGAGCTGCCTTTTATCTTGGAAGATCTACCAAAACTGTTGGCTTCGATGAAAGTAGGAGCCGATCGCATCCGCCAAATTGTCCTCTCCCTCCGCAACTTCTCCCGCCTCGACGAAGCCGACATGAAGCCAGTAGATATTCATGAAGGCATCGATAGTACATTACTGATTTTGCAAAATCGCTTAAAGGCGCAATCCCAGCGGCCAGAGATTGCAGTGGTGAAAGAATATGGTGAGCTACCTCCGGTAGAGTGCT
>DATNPE010000647.1:0-2867 GCA_036703355.1 Allocoleopsis sp.
GCTTGGCCGCAGAACTAACACGAGGCGATCGCGCTGCTGGGTTTGGGATAACTCATTGGTTCAACGATGGTTGGGATCAAATTTTAGATTTTGAGCAACTATGGAACAGTCTATAGCTTCTAATTTGCTTACAAAACCCTCTCTACTTTTAGAGTATTTAGAAAAACGATCGCCAACTAATTGGTTAATCGGTGTTGATCAGGTCAAACTCACTGATTTAGCCCAGCATTTATTTCAAGAACTGACTCAATTGATTCGTCAAGGAATCACACCAAAAATCTTTTTAGCTGAGCGATCGCCAGAGCAGTTTCTAGCAGGATTTATTGCCGCCTGTACTGCTCAATGCCCCGTTTTTTTATGTAATCCCCATTGGGTCCAGGCCGAGTGGCAGCAAGTGTTGAATTTGGTAACTCCAGATTTAATTTGGGGCGATCGCAACTCTTTATCATTTCCATCCAATATTGCTAGTCACCTGATCAAAAATTCTAATCATGTCCCCCCCCAATTTGGGGGGCTAGGGGGGCCAGATTCAGAGCAGTCAGGTTGGATTATGATCCCCACTGGAGGGTCATCAGGACGAATTCGCTTTGCCATTCACACTTGGTCAACTCTAATGGCCTCAGTGCGGGGTTGTCAGCAATATTTTCAAGTAGAAAAAATCAATTCTTACTGTGTTTTACCGATCTACCATGTCAGCGGCTTGATGCAATTTCTGCGCTCTTTTACATCCAGCGGACAACTGGTAGTACAGCCTTTTAAGCGACTAGAAACAGGAGAATTTATCTCGATTGATCCAGCTCAATTTTTTATTTCTTTAGTACCAACGCAATTACAGCGCCTAAGAGATCAACGGGAACTCAAGCATTGGTTGGCTCAGTTTCATACTGTTTTTTTGGGTGGAGCACCCGCTTGGGATGAGTTACTAAAAGCAGCAAGACGCGATCGCATTCGCCTAGCCCCCACGTACGGCATGACCGAAACTGCGTCTCAGATTGCCACCCTGCATCCAGAGGACTTTCTGGCGGGTTGTCAGAATAGTGGGCGAGTGTTACCCCACGGCAGAATCAGTATCCACAGCGAGTTGGGGGAATTGTTGCCAGCGGGTCAAGTCGGCCAAATCCAGATTCAAGCTGAGTCATTGACACTGGGCTATTATCCACAGTTGTTTGAGCAACCGCAGTTCCAGCCAGATGATTTAGGGTATCTTGACCAGCAAGGCTACTTGCACATCGTTGGGCGTAGCAGCCACAAAATTATTACAGGAGGAGAAAATGTTTTTCCTGCCGAAGTGGAAGCAGCGATTCGGGCCACCCAGTTAGTCAGCGATGTTTGCGTGATTGGTGTTCCAGATTCCCACTGGGGACAAGTTGTGACCGCACTTTATGTCCCTCAACCTCAAATTTCTCTAACTGATTTACAAGCCAGTTTGCAAACTCGTTTGAGCAAATTTAAGCAACCTAAATATTGGATTTCCGTTGAGCATTTGCCGCGCAATCTCCAAGGAAAAATTAACTACGATCAAGCTCAAGCGATCGCCCTTAATTGGCTTCAGAATCGCTCCACTGCTTAAGCCACTGCAGCATCATTTCTGGTAGAATTTCCCGTTTTCTCAGGGTGGGATTAATACAAACGTGACGAGTATTTGCTTGGCTTAACGGGCGATCGCTCCAACCCTCCGCAAAAATTTGGTAATTAATTCTAAATTCTTGATCAGAAATGAGCGTCGGTGTGAGATGAATTAACTCTCGATCGCCACAAAACATGGGGCGAAAAAAATCAACTTCTGCATGAGTGATGGGGATGGCGATCGCAGAATTGCTGAAGAATTCTTTCAAATTAATTCCAGATGTGACCAAAGAAGCTTCATATGCTTCGTGACATATAGACAGCACATTGGCAAAGTAAACGACGCCTGCTGCATCAGTATCTTGGAAGCGAATGGTTCGAGGATAGATAAAAGGCATTGGTTTCTTAGTTATCACTCAGTGCTAACAGACTCAGCTGGTAGGGGTGCCTGCAGATAACCCGCCGCCACACAATCTGCCACAATTTGCTCCACCAAGGGCCACAACTCCGGTGCCCCTGACTGCACAGGCTGCATCCGCCACAGCACTTGGTTCGATGTGATGCCATGTTTTTGCCAAGAAGCTCCCCCCGTTTGCTGATTGTTCAGAATCGGTTGCAGGCAATCGAGGGCAGCAGCGAATTTGGCTTCTGGCGTCACTTGAGCTTCAAATTCTTCCCAGAGCGATCGCAACTCGGCTCCTTGATCGGGCGGTAACAGCCCAAACAGGCGATCGGCAGCCGCTAGTTCTCGCTCTACCTTGCTTTGGTTGCCGCTGAGGTCGTAGCAGAAGGTATCCCCCGCATCAATTTCGACCAAATCGTGCAGCAACAGCAACTTTATCGCATGAAATAGATCCACACCTACGGGCGCATACTCAGCCAGCACGATCGCCATCAGCGCAATATGCCATGAGTGTTCCGCACTATTCTCCTGCCGCGAAGCATCCGTGAGCAGGGTTTGTCGCAAAATCCGCTTCAGTTTGTCAATTTCGACAATAAAGGCAATTTGTTGAGCGAGTCGATTCGGTCGCACAGCCAACCCCAATGAAGTTCTAACCAGGTTTCTACCATGCGCCCGTTACTTCAACCAAGGCTCTAATAAAGCGCCCCGATTTTGTAAGTCTTGTCGTTGCTCTGCCGTTAAGCCCACTCCGACACCGAGACGGCAACGTTCCACCCAGGCTCCAGCCCAACTGGTTTTATTAAGAGTTGCCCCCCGGAGGTCTGCATCTCTCAAATCAGCATCTTGCAATTGAGCGTAGATTAAATCAGCTTTTACCAAACTACTGCCATTCAGCTTC
>DATNPE010000648.1:0-3603 GCA_036703355.1 Allocoleopsis sp.
TTTTGCGCTCGCGATCGGACTGCGGCTCTTGCCAGGAATAGGCAAAGTGACTAATCGAATTAATTTGCGGTGCAGCTTGACGAATCGCTTGCATTTGGAGTTCTAAGGGTGGGCGATTACCGAGAGATTGACCCCAAGCACCCGCGATCGCAGGGTTAATTCTGGCACCCGGAGGAGCCATACTGACTACGCGCCGTACCAAAGAAACAATGCAGCTGGAATTAGAATCACCGCAAACACCATAAGACATGGGGTGCCACTCAATCGAAGTTGGAAAACGCTCCCACGGCTGCAAGCGAGAGTCGAACCCTTGTCCAATCATCTGGTTGCCATCGGGGAAAAACACAGCACCCGCCGTTATGCCTTGCTGCTGCACCTGTGAGACAGCCAGATTCAAGAAGTCCACAATGCCCTGCAACGCATGAGCCACCGTCAGCAACCATAGCTCCTGTTGTAGAAAAGGTTGGCGCTGAGCCGCAGGCAACGCCTTAGTCAGGTTAGACGGAATGCGTCCCTGCCACATCGGTTCTGATTCTTGGGGATACAACTTATCCGCCGCCGCCACATCTCCAGCCGTGATATATCCCCGCGCTAAAAATCGGCGAATTAACTCTAATCCCTTATTATTCAAAGCTCGCTGGTATAAGGCTTGTTGTGCTGAGTCACCGTAGATCCACAAATCCTGAACCTTACTGGAAACTGAAGCTGCCCCCGTGCCTCTGGGATAGCGAATGTAGTCAAACAGCACACCATCGGGACGGCGACGAACTACCGCCTGGACCAGTTGGTAATAATCTTGTTTGGCTTGAATACTATAAGGATCGATAAAGGTTTCGTCTGCAACCACCACACCCGTTTCCCCATTCGGGTCAAAAATATTGCGGGTGCCTGTTGTAGTCTCACCTCTGCCATTGCGAGCGATCGCCTGCTGCCGATCAGGCCGTTGCGAATAGGAATAGCCAAAGTTCATCGAGAACATCCAGGCATAGACCTTCAGCCCCCGCTCCCGCCCCTTCGCGATCGCCTGAGCTAACAAATCCGCCTTCTCCGAACCCGAAGTTCGCACCACAGAGGGCCAAGCCGTTGGATTATCCGCCATTGGCAACAACACCTGCCCATTGTAGAAAACCTCCACATAGACCTGGTTGTAGCCCCGATTAATAATGCGATCCATGACACTTTCGATCGCTCCAGGCTGGAGATCGCAAGGGTAAAGACGCAGCCAAATCGCTTGAGTTTGGGGCCAAGTCCGACTGCGACACTGCTGCATTTGCGAAGCGTGTTCACGAACCAGTGCCTTGTAGCGCTCCTTCGCCTTCTCATCTCCCTTCATTGCACCTTGACGAGCCGCTTCCTTTTGCGCGATCGCCTCCGCCGAAAGCTGGCAATAAGCTGCCGCTTGAGCCTGAGATGGATTCAGCCACGCAGTTTGGCCAATCAAGCTAGTCGTCAAAGCAGCAGTCGCAACAAAACTGCGGTAATAAGATTTCCAAGAAAAGGGCTTGGGGGTTTGTCTTGGATTACAGATAGAGGGCAACAATCGCGAAAATCTCATGGAAAGGTGGAACACTCCTTCACACGCACACAAACAGAACTAGACAAAACTGGCTTTAGGCAACCCACAGCAGTTTAGATGCTTCAATCACTGCAATCGACTTACTGATCGAAATAAAGTATTCCCATAAAGTTCCCCACCATAGGGTGAAGCAAAACCCCAGGCTCAACGCTAAAAGCTAGCAAACGAAATCAGATAAGCAGACATATTAAACCATCAAGGCCACATAAACTCACAAAACCCACTTCCAGTTGCACCCCCATCACAAAAAATGCCCAGTTCCGTCACATCAGAACCAGGCAAACACTACTCTCATTCAATTTGTAGAAAAGACAGCCAGAGTTACCTCTGGAGGGGGTCTGGGGGACGCAGCCGTCCCTCAGCGGGGGTTTGGGGGCGAGTGCCCCCAAGGCTCGGATTGAGTAAATCTAAATTTAGCAACAGCTTATCCAATCGGATTCAGATCACCGACAAACTTCAACAAATCAGCCATCGTAAAAGTCCCCGGATTTTGAGCAGGCAAAGTCGGTTGCCAAGCAGGATTACGAGCCAAGAACGAACTGCTATCCGCCTCCAGCAGCCCCACAAACACCTCAGCCAAAATGCGGCTACCCACCTGACCCAAACGCTTACCCTGCCCTTGAATTTGCGCCTCCTTTAGAATGTAGTACCAAAGCGGACTTTCCGTATGGAAGCCAAGGCCCTTCGCCACTTCGCCATCAGGCCCCTGAGCAATCTCCGCCTTACTCAGCGGCTTGAGCTTCATATAGCGAGCCACACTCTGACCAGACGGTAAACCCAAACTGCGACCGCGTAATAAGTTTCTCACCGCCAACGAGTTAGGCGCTGGCACATTCGGCAAATTCTTCAGCGGGTCTACCAGGAACGGATCAAGCTTGCGGCTGGGATTTACTGGAGTTGCGGCATCAATTTCAAAGAAGCGTCGCCAGTCAATAATCCAATCACTGGGAATGGGCACATTGGCAAAGTCACCCGTCTGACCCGATTTGGCCGTAAAGTCAAACAGTAATTTCAATGAGGCAGGTATCACACCACCAGGACGGGGCGTAAACACTCGGTTGTAGTCATACACCGCCCGAATCATGCTGTGTCCCAGGCGATAGGCTGCCACCGAGAACTCCACCGGAATAAAGGGATCTTCTTTGAACTTGTAAAAGCGTCTCCCTTTTTGCAGCACTGTCTCTAGTTGATCTTTATCCAAGATGCGAGTCAAGAAGTCATAGAGCACAATCCATTGATAGTGCCAAATCACCAACTCTCTGGCTTGTTCAAAGGGCGATCGATCGATGGAAGCAGCAGGCTTAATACTGCCATCTCTGATACCAGCCACAATCTTGTTATGGAATTTCAGGAACGCCAGATGTAATTGAGCAACAATTAAGTTCTCATCATTACGAGGATCACCAATTACGCCCAAAGTGCTGGCCACACGAGGGAGATCATTGGGGAGTTGGGTAGGGATAGAAGCATCACCACCACCAGGTTGTGCATTGGTTGTGCCAATGAGAAACAGATCTGGATCATCTATTTGGTACAGATAAGGCTGTGCATCTGGCCCGGAACCATAGAGGCTGTCAAGATCCAGCATCGGCGTGCGGAAGTTTCTCACCGCTAAGGGATCTACAATGATCTCTTGCAGCGCCGTTGTGTCTAAGGTGATGTCGTGGTCAATAAATTGCCCTAGATAGGTATATCCTGCTGGCACGCGATCGTTGTCACCCTGCGGAGTTTCTGGACTCGGATCATTCATTGCCTCGCCCAGCTTGGTTAGGCTTTCAATAGAAGGCGTAAAGGGCGGCAACTTAGGAAACATTCTGCCGAATTTGCCACTAGGAGCAAACTCTCCGAGCGGTTGATTTTCTCCGGTCCGAGGGCTGAAACCATGACGTCTACGCATATAGTCTGCCTAAATGAGATTACAGTTCAGAGTTTGAATAGAGATTTTGCGTTCTACGGCAGCACACAGACAGCCTATTGTTGCCTGCAGAATAGGTTAGATCAAACTTGGTCTGTCTTGGCCTGCGATC
>DATNPE010000649.1:0-2202 GCA_036703355.1 Allocoleopsis sp.
GCAGGGTGGGGATCATCAGGACGCCGAACCAGCCCACATAGAGGCGGTTGTCGGTGCTGGTGACCCAGTTGCAGAACTGCTCCCACAGGTTGGCGCTTTCGCGTCTCTGTAGAGTAGTAGTCATGTTTGGATGAGTGCTTATTACTAAGATGGATGAATCTATGTAAAGTAGGGCAAACCCCACTTGCTTATAGATTAATCAATTTGTTGAGCTTTGTAAAGTACTTTTTCTCATTTTCTGATCGCTTCTTCTCATTTTTTGCTCTCTCTCCTCCTTCAGATCAGCCTGGAGGCCATGCCAGCGGGCGACCGCCGAGAATATGGAGATGTAAATGGTGCACCGTTTGGCCCCCATCTTCACCGTTGTTAATTACAACTCTGTAACCGTTTTTTAAGCCCTGCTGCTCCGCCACCCGCTTTACAGTTAGTAACAAATGGCCCATCAAGGCGTGATTTTGCGACTCCGCATCAGAAAGGCGCGCGATCGGCTCTTTGGGAATCACCAGAATATGCACTGGTGCTTGGGGATTCACATCCCGAAACGCCAAGACTAAGTTGTCTTCATAAACAATATCGGCGGGAATTTCTCGGCGAATAATCTTGCCAAAAATCGTGTCTGTCTCGCTCATAGTTAGAATTCCTTGAACTTAGCTGCAATTTTAAGGGGCGCTCGCAACATCAGCATGAGAATCCTGAAAATCGAACCGTTGATGAATTAAGCGAGATAGTGAGTGCTCACTCAATATTGCTAAAGGTAAAGAGGTAACTGTTGGCACATCGGCGATCGCGGGCACTCTACGGCTAGACGTCTCAGGAATCACCAGTGCTGGCTAGGATTTGGAGTGCATCCCTTGTCGGGATTGACGCGGTGAAAGTTGGAGTTGAGGTCGATGTGTCCGGTGGGCTACCAGGCATTGTCATGGTGGGTCTGCCTGGTACGGAGGTACAGGAATCGCGGGAACGGGTCAAAGCAGCGCTGAAGAACGCGGGCTATGCCTTCCCCATGCGGAAGATCGTAATTAACCTGACCCCAGCCGATCTACGGAAAGAAGGCCCTAGTTTTGACCTACCCATCAGTGTGGGCATCATGGCTGCCTCAGAGCAAATCAGTGGGGAGTTGCTAGGCGACTACTTGTTCTTAGGAGAAGTCTCGCTAGATGGTAGCCTCCGCCCCGTAGCTGGAGTGTTACCGATCGCTGCCGCCGCGCAACAGATGGGTATGACGGGCTTGGTCGTCCCGGCGGACAATGCCCACGAAGCAGCCGTAGTCAAGGGTTTAGCAGTCTACGGCTTTAAGCACCTGGAAGAAGTGGGGAATTTCCTCAATCAGCCAGAGCAGCATCAACCTGTACAAGTGGATGGACAGGCAGCCTTGACGCGATCACGATACACCGGACAAGACCTGAATGAAGTCAAAGGCCAAGCCCATGCTCGTCGCGCCTTGGAAATTGCTGCTGCTGGAGGGCACAATCTCGTTTTCGTTGGGCCTCCGGGTAGCGGTAAAACCATGCTGGCTCGACGTTTACCTGGAATTTTACCGCCACTGACGTTCGCTGAGTCGCTGGAAGTTACCCAGATTCACTCGGTGGCAGGTCTACTTAAAGAAAAAGGCTCCTTGGTCAGCGATCGCCCCTTTCGCAGCCCGCATCACTCAGCTTCTGGTCCCTCACTGGTCGGTGGTGGCAGCTTTCCCAGACCTGGAGAAATTTCTCTAGCCCATAGGGGGATCTTGTTTCTTGATGAGTTGACTGAATTTAAGCGGGATGTCTTGGAGTTTTTGCGGCAACCGTTAGAAGACGGGCATGTGACGATTTCCCGAACGCGGCAGTCTGTCTCTTTCCCGGCTCAGTTTACCTTGGTTGCCAGCACCAATCCCTGTCCCTGTGGCTACTTTGGCGACACGATTCAGCCTTGCACCTGTTCACCTCGCCAGCGAGAGCAATATTGGGCCAAGCTTTCTGGGCCGCTGATGGATCGAATTGACCTGCAAGTGGCCGTGAATCGGTTGAAGCCAGAGGAAATTACCCAGCAACCTCTCGGTGAATCTTCTGTCAATGTGCGGGAACGGGTGCAAGTAGCTCGCGATCGCGCCCAAGCCCGCTTTGAAACCGAACCCAACTTGCGCTGCAACGCCGAAATGCAAAGCCGCCACCTGCGAAAGTGGTGCCCACTCAATGATGCTGCTCGCACGATTTTGGAAGG
>DATNPE010000650.1:0-3412 GCA_036703355.1 Allocoleopsis sp.
CCGCTGAGCCGCCGCACCATTATTGACGAAGAGCAGTTGCTCGATCAACTGGATTTGGTACGCCTCAACTTGCCAACTGCTTTTCGCGATGCTGAAGACTTGCTGCGGCACAAAGACGACATCTTAAACCAGACTGAGCAGTATGCCCAAGAAATTGTGGAAGCCGCAGAACGGCAAGCTGCTCAAATCCTAGACGAGCTGGGCATTATTCGGCAAGCAGAAATGGAGGCGCGGCAAATTCGCCAACGAGTGCAGCAGGAATGCGAAGCCATGCAGGAACAAACGATGGCGGAAATTGACCGAATGCGCCGTCAAGCTCAACAAGAACTCGATGAAATGCGACGGCTGGCGATCGCGGAATGTGAAGACATCCAGGAAGGCGCAGATGCCTATGCCGATCGTGTCTTGGGGGATATGGAGCAGCAACTGAGCGAAATGGTCCGCATTATTCGCAATGGCCGCCAGCAGTTACATACCGAACCGCCTGCCCCTCGTCCTCAACCTCCCTCCAATCCTGCTGCCAATCGAGCAGCTTCGCCTGCTACCAAGAAGAATGGGTAACACTACTGATTGAGGGTGTGTAGGTCTACAATCTGGCCTATCAAAGGCGGCTAATTAACCCACCAATGACAGAGTAAAAATAAGCTAAACCTGAGGCGATCGCGGGACAATTCTCCGTTAGTTCTTTTAGCTAAAACCCTGTTATTACGCGACTGTCTTTGGCTCAATTCAGCAGCCAGAGCAAGAGGTTGTTATGCCTTCAGATAAGTTTCGATATCAGTTACGTCAGGAAGCAGAGCACTGGCGTAGAGATGGTCTTATTGATACAACTCAATATCAACAGCTCGCAGAGCGCTACCAGTTTGACACTTTAGAAACGTCAGCCCGTAACCGCTTTACGCTGATTTTGATTGGGCTTGGCAGCATTCTCGTTGGTTTGGCCGTGATTACCTTTGTGGCTGCCAACTGGCAAGCGTGGCCCCGACCCGTCAGGATGACTCTGTTGCTGAGTCTGTTTGCGGGTATTAACAGTGCTGGGTTCTATCTCTGGCGGCACCGTCCCAGTTCGGGTCCAGAGCGTTGGCAGCATCGACTCGGCCAAGGCTTACTGCTCCTCGGAGCTTTGGTTTTAGGGGCAAATCTGGCACTGATGGCGCAGATGTTTCAGCTCAACGGACCGAGTCATGAACTTTACCTGGTTTGGGGACTGGGGGTAATCGCAATGGCCTACAGCCTCCGCCTGAATTCCTTGGGTGTTGTGGCGCTTGTGTTGCTGGGGCTGGGCTATTGGCAGGCGGTCTTTGATTGGGGATCGCTAGAACTGGGTAGCATTTGGCTGCGCTGGTTGTTGGAATACATGCCCTTGTGTGTCGGGTTGCTGGCGATGCCCCTAGCTTATTGGTGCCGTTCTCGGGTCATCTTTGTGCTGGGAGCGATCGCGGTCATTTCGTCCTTTGAGGCCAGCTTAAGTTCTAGCAATTTCGGTTATGGCCGTATGCTGATTAGCCAAGAGTGGGCGCTAGCGATCGCCTTTGCTCTGCCTCCAGCATTGCTCTGGGCCTACGACGATACCTTTTGGTCTGAGCTGGGCCGACATCGAACTCCGGGCGTAGAGGTACGCCGACCCTTTCAGTTTCTGGCGCGGAGCTTAGCACTGTTGTTTCTCAGTGTGCTGTTGTACTGGCTCTCGTTCCATTGGTTTTGGGATGGCCGATCTCTTGACTATCCGCCAAGCTCAACATCAGAGACGTTTAACCCTAGCTGGGTCAACCTGGCAGTGCTTTTAGGCATCATGCTGCTGGAGTGGGTGTACTTGGCTCGCCAAGCCAGAAGTCGCCTGCCGCGTCGCTCTTTAGACCTCGTAACCCCAGTCATGGCAAGTTTTATTGGCATTATTGCGGTGTTGCCGTTTCTGCCCACTGGAACAGGGTTTGGGTCAGCGATCGCCATTTTTATCGTCAATGTCCTGCTGTTTTTGCTAGGAGCAGGATTGATTCGGGAAGGTATTGCAGCGGGTCAACGCGCTATTTTCTGGCTCGGCATGACGTTGTTGACCCTACAAATTTTGAGTCGGCTGTTTGAATACAGTACAGGCTTATTGTTTAAGTCTTTGGTGCTTTTCTTATGTGGTTTGGGTGTCATTGCCATTGGACTTTGGTTTGAGCGCTACATTCGTGCCCTCAGCGTCCATCCAGAAATTTCAGCCAGTCTTAATCTCATTGAGGGGGAAAATGAATGACATCCGCTCCATCAACTTCTAGAACATTGCCGAGCTGGAGATTTTGGTTACCTCTGTTGTGCCAAGCGGCTTTGATTTTGGCGATTCCATCTCAAGCGTTATATACCCAGGTGACAGGCCGAACTGTAATTCTGAAAACGGCTCCCGTGGACCCCTACGATCTGTTGCGTGGTTACTCAGTCACTCTGAGCTATGACATTTCGCGAGTAGATACCCTGCGCCAGCTTCCAGGGTGGAGCGAGTTTGAGAAACAAGGGGCCGCAAATTCTGACAGGTCTGCAACCAGATTCTTCTATCTAGTCTTAGAAGCTCCTAAGGTGGCTGATACCAATCCGCCGTCCCCTTGGCGGGCTGTTCGCATCAGTGGCGATCGCCCCACTAACCTAGCCAGCAATCAGGTTTTATTGCGAGGCCAGATGAGATACGGCACTGTTCAGTACGGTTTAGAAACCTATTACATTCCCGAAGATGAGCGAGATCAGATCAACCAAAACATTAATGCGGCGAATGCGGCTCAAGCGAACCGAGGCTCGCAGCCGATTGTGGTAGAGGTCAAAGTGGACGCTCAAGGCCATGCCGTCCCTCGGAGCTTTTGGGTCACGCTGGGTAAACCACCTGCAAAGCAGATTTACCACTATCAGTTTTGATGAATTTTGGTTGCTAAAGGGAATCCTAGTGAAGTGTGGCCTCACTAGGAAACTCGCCTATGAAATCAATCTGTGGACCTATTAATCTTGTGATTAGCTGAGGACAGTGCTTTGCTGTGACCGCAGCTAATCCGCCAAGGTGGATTGAGGGAAATTAAGTTAATCTTGACGGTTGAGGTGGAACATTGCGCCCAGGGCTGCACCAGCACCTGCCACTAAACCACTACTCATGCCTTCCATCGTCTTAATTGTGGGGTCTTGAGTCAGGCAGGTATTGGTCGGCATTTCGGCCTGTAAACACCGACTGCTATCTGCCCAGCTTGCAGTTCCTCCCAGGATGACGCCAACAGCGCTGCAAGCCACAATAAAGAGGACGGAACGATTGATTTTTCTACCCATAGATAGAGGTTGAACCTGATAGATTGATTTAGAGCTATCTCAATCTACCCATTCTAGGGGCGAATACCATCGTAGCTTCACTGAGATCTAAGCATTTTTCTAAATTCAATTTAAATTCCTACTGACC
>DATNPE010000651.1:0-15501 GCA_036703355.1 Allocoleopsis sp.
ATAGACTATCCATCGTTTTAGCGATCGACCATACCTCCATCGCCATCAGGTTGTAGAACGAGCGATCGGATTTTTGTAACATTTCTAGCCACTGCTCAAAATCCATTTGCGCGATTTCTTCCGGGCCTCCGAAATTCTCGGATTCTTGCCTGGGGTCAAACTGCTGAAAATCAGGCTCTGACATGGCGATCGCCTCCGAAGCACGCTCAAATTTGGCCAAAACTTGGACACTTCAGTGCCCTAGACTGATTCCTACCCTAGCAAGCATTTTCAGGAAAACAGCCACCGCAATCTTTAGTCTTTCGTTTCAGAATGCCCAGATTTGTAGCTTGATGGATAATGATCCTGAAATAATGATCCTGGATTGTTTCTCGCTCGATAGCCCTCAAGCAGCGTCTAAATTCGCCATGAAGCTCCGCTCATTTTTCTCAATTCTGGTTGCCAGTGTCCTGGTGTTGCTCTTGGTTGGTGCCAGCGGTTTCTACTGGATAACGGCTCGTAGTCCGCTGGCGCTCCTACGCGGTGGTCCCACAGATGGCCCTGATGCCGCGATGTTTGTTCCGAAGCAGGCTCCAGCGGTAGTGTCTTTGTTGGTGAATCCAGAGCGCTTAGAGGCATTTGGGCAGGTCGTGGCCGCCCCAGGTGCCCGTCGGCAAGCTAAAGCTGAAATTGAGCAACTGAAGCAAAGTTTGTTGGCTAACACAGGTTTGGACTACAAACAAGACGTTGAGCCTTGGGTGGGCGACGAAATCACGCTGGCCCTAACTTCGCTGGATGTCGATCGCGATGCCAAAACGGGACAACAACCGGGTTACTTACTGGCGATCGCCACCCAAAATCCAGAACGCAGTCGCGAGTTCTTGCAGGTTTTTTGGCAAAAACGCGCGGCAACTGGCACAGAGTTGGTCTTTGAGCAGTACAAAGGCGTCAAGCTGATTTACGGCCAACCTGAACCAGTGGTACAACCCCAAAAGCTAGACTCCAAGCGAGGCAACAAAAAACAGCGGCAAGAACCCAATTTAACGCCCCCTCAATCTGCCACGACTTTAGCCACTGCTGTGGTGGGCGATCGCTTTGTGCTGTTTGCCAATCAGCCGAAAGTGCTGCGAGATGCAATCAACAATGTGCAGGCGGCAGAGCTGGGTTTGAGAAGTTCTCAGGCCTATCAGCGAGCCTTGCAGAGCTTTCAACAGCGGCAAGTTGGCTTAGTGTTTCTCAACTTACCTCAGCTAGCTACTTGGTCAGGGCAGGTAGCGGCAGCAGATGGCACTGAAGCCAGTAATCTCTACGAAAGCGTGGCGATCGCTTTAGGGCTAAATCGTAAAGGTCTCTTGGCTGAAACCGCCTTCCTCGCAGCCCCAGGGCAAACTCTACCCACTGCTACGCCTGCTTTATCGAAACCCACGGGCGCTTTAGAGTACATTCCTGCCAGCAGTTCCGTGGTGGTCGCAGGCACAGACCTCAAACAACTATGGGCGCAAATCTCCAACGGGGCGTCGAGCTACGCCACCTTGGCTCAACTGATCAATCAGCCCTTGGCTAATCTGCAAAACACCTGGCAGCTTGATCTTCCCCAAGATATTTTTAGCTGGGTGCAAGGAGAATATGCTTTAGCATTACTGCCACGCCCAGAGCAACAACCAGAACAGCAACCAGGGCAGCAACCTGACTGGATTTTCGTCACTCAACGAACCGAGACTGCTACGACCGCGATCGCGAATTTAGACACGCTAGCTCAGGAACGCGGTTTCAGTGTTGGACCTCTGACCCTAGCCGATCGCCCCGTTTCTGCTTGGACCAAGTTAGGCTCCAACCTTCTCAAACCTGCTGGGAAAGAGAATGGTAAGGCTCAGAAAACTAATGGCACTCCACCTACCAATGTCGTTGCGGCTGAAGTGGAAGGTGTTCATGCCACGGTAGGAAACTACGAAATCTTCGCAACTTCCGTCGAGGCAATGGAGCAAGCGCTGCAAGCGAACAACCATGCTTTCACCGATAGCCCTGGTTTCAAAGCCGCGATCGCTGCCCTACCCAAAGACAACAATGGCTACTTATACATCGATTGGGCCAACAGCCGATCGCTGTTAGAGAAACAACTACCCATTCTGCGTCTGGTAGAGCTGGCGGGTCAGCCGTTCTGGAGCCATCTGCGATCGCTGACTGTCACCAGCCTAGGCGGAGAAACTGGAGTCCGACGAGGAGAAGTTTTCTTCAACTTGAGTGCAACCGACAAAGCTTAAGCTAAAGCTTAGATGCTGAGGATGCTATCTCTAGCGGGGATCGCTACGATCAAAGTAGGAGAAAAATCTCCCCGCTGCTGAAGAAAGCGGACTTTACTCCTTCGGGAGGTTTGCATGGTCAAGTTTTTATTGCGATCGCTGGTAGGCATTCTGGTGTTTGTGATTGACAAGTTCTACCGCGATCGCCCTTACCAGCGCTTCTACGTTTTAGAGACCGTCGCTCGCGTCCCCTACTTCTCCTATCTCTCCGTTCTACACCTTTACGAAACCTTGGGTTGGTGGCGCAAAGCCGATTGGCTAAAAGTGCATTTTGCCGAAGCCTGGAATGAACTCCACCACTTGCTGATTATGGAATCTTTGGGCGGCAACCGTCGGTGGATCGATCGGTTCTTCGCCCAACACACTGCTTTGATGTACTACTGGGTCATGGTGGGCCTGTACTTGCTCTCGCCGCGCTCAGCCTACTACATGATGGAGCAGATTGAAGGGCACGCCTACCACACCTATGACCAGTTTGTAGAAGCGCATCGAGCTGAGCTACAAGCTCAACCCGCTCCTGCGATCGCGATCGCTTACTACCGCGATGGCGACCTCTACATGTTTGACGAGTTTCAAACCTGCACGAAGCCAGAATCTAGACGGCCTCCAGTTGATAACCTCTACGATGTCTTCATCAACATTCGCGACGATGAAGGCGAGCATGTCAAGACAATGATGGCTTGCCAACGACCTGATGCCCAAACAGCTTTGAGAAGCCCTCACACGCTAGCTGTCGAGCAGTTAGCTGTAGAAGTGGAACTGGTGCTGCCAACTGCAATTCCTACACCTATCGCTACCGCTGAAAGCTAAACTTCCTCTCCCTAACCCTCTCCCCTAGGGAGAGGGTACTAGATTGCTATTTTGGTTTCGCCTTGGCCTTGGTTGGGCTGGAGGGCTTGAAGTAAACCTTATACATCTCATGGGCGATCGGGACTGCGGAGACAGCGCCAAATCCCCCATTTTCTACGACAACCGCGATCGCAATTTGCGGATCTTTCACTGGGCCGTAACCCACATACACCGCATTATCTTCTTGTCCTGGGACTTCTGCCGTACCTGTTTTGCCTGCGGTTGGCGGAATGGAGCCATCGCTGAGTTGCTTAGCAGTTCCCTGCTGTACGACAGCATTTAAACCACTGCGAATAGTGGCAATGGTGCTGGGAGACAGTCCTACTTTTTCCGGTTGAGTGGCTGGGGTATTGGTTTGTGACGCCAGGAGGTGGGGCTTGACTCGGAATCCACCGTTGGCGATCGCGGAGTACATCACCGCCATTTCCACAGGGGTCACCTGAACTAAACCTTGCCCAATCGACATACTCACTGTGTCGCCTGCATACCAAGGCTCCCCATACAGCTTTTCTTTCTGTGCAGGGGTTGGAGCTGCCCCGTAGCCTGCTTTCTCAAAGCCCAAAACCTCGGTTTCACCCACTCCCAAGCGGTGCGCCCATTTGGAAATTTGCTCTGGGCCTGCTGACAAACCCATTTGGTAGAAAAAGGTATTGCTGCTAACCGCAAACGCTTCGCGAAAACCAATCACGCCATAACCGCTGCCATGCTCATGGAACTGGAAGCCCCCCACCGTAATGTAGGACGAAGTTGCCAGCGTAGAGTCTGGAGAGAATTTGCCTGACTCCAAACCCGCTACCGCCGTTACTAGCTTAAAGGTGCTGCCAGGGGGATAACCTTGAAAAGCCCGATTGAGGAATGGTTTATCGTCCCCCTGCAACCGATCCCACTCCTTTGAGGTAACTCTGCGAGTAAAAATATTGGGATCAAAGCTAGGACCACTGGCCAGCGCCAACACTGCCCCTGTTTTCACATCTAGGGCCACCACAGCTCCCCGCCGCTGATTCAGTGCTTTCTCAGCCGCCTTTTGTAACTCCAAATCCAGCGTTAGCTTCACCGATGAGCCTGCCTGAGTGGGGGAATTACCTAGCAAGCGCAGTTCCTTACCTCCTGCATCTACCTCAATCAAGCGCCCGCCCCAAACGCCCTGCAACTGAGGTTGCAACAACCGCTCCAATCCCATTTGCCCTACAATCATGCCCATTGGGTAATCAGGGTTGGCCTTCAAGTCCTCTGCGGTCGCTTCACCGATATACCCCAAGAGGTGGGCAGCCAAGTCGCCATTCGGGTAGTTACGGGCTGATTCAGGCCGAATCTCCAACCCTGGCAACTCCCCAATTTGCTCAGCCAACTTCGTAAAAGTATCCGGGTTGAGACTTTGGCTAATCCGGACAGGCATGGTTGAGTGATAGCCTGCTTTCTCCAGTTTTTTCAGGATTTCAGCGGCAGGAATGTTCAAAACAGGCCCAAGTCGAGTAGCCCACTGTTGCCACTGTTCCTTCGTTTGGTATCTAGGCCAGAGGTAGACCGCCCGTGAAACTCGGTTAGCCGCTAATAGCTTGCCTTTACGATCGAGCAAATTGCCGCGATCGGCAGGAATGGGGATGAGACGAACCCGATTCTGTTCAGCCAATTGACGATTTTGTTGTCCTTGAATCAGCTGTAGCTGCGCTATACGAAACAAACAGCCTGAGATCAAGGTAGTCATCACCAGAGTTAAGACAATGCCGCGATTGGTGCGCTCTTGAAGGTTGTTAACAAAGCGAGTTGCAGAGGATGAAGAAAAGAAAAGTCCGGTAGCCATCTTGCCTGAACTAAATCGGTGGAGTGGGAAAGTAGAGTAAAAATTCTGAAAACTGCAACGGAGACACAGGGATGGTCAAGAGGCGATCGCTCATCCTAAAACCGATCCTGCTGTTAACTTCCTAAATCGGAACCGGATCATCCGGAATTTTGCTGACGAATCCTAGAAAATAGATACGCTTCGGATGAAGACCTCGGTGTTTTCTGGATCTGGCTCACAGGCTGAACCGAGGCAGGGTTGTCACCCGATCACATTCTTCATTCACCCTGAAGCTGCTACCTTAGAAAACCCAAACCCGACTCCTAGCCATCACCTCCTTAGCAGAGAAACGCTGGATGCTTAAAAGATAAACTAAGCTGAAATTTGGTTATCTCAAAATCCACGTGGGAAGACTGAAGATATGGAACCTTATCAACTTCTTACAGTTGCTAAACTTCCATCAGCTATATGCAGTTTATTAACCCTTAGCTAACTGTTGGGATTGAATTATGAGTCCTGTCATTAAAGTAATTCAGCCTACTGGCATCCTGGATGGTACCCAAGTCAATCATCTACGCCAGGAAATTAATCAGGCTGTAACGGCTAATACAGATATTGTCCTAATTGATTTAGAAAACGTTACATTTATGGACAGTTCTGGTTTAGGAGCTTTAGTCATTGCACTCAAAACGGTTCGCACTGCGGGTGGCAAACTGTTTCTTTGTGCCATCAATGACCAAGTAAAAATGCTATTTCAACTGACTAGCATGGATCGAGTTTTCGAAATTTTTCCTAACCGAGATGAATTTAAGCGCGTTGTTTTGCTGCCTAGTTAGGTCATTAATAGATGGATAGCCGCTATTTCACCACATTAAATTTGTAGGTTATTTCGGGTAGTCAAAAACGACTCAATATAACCCCTATTACTAAAAATTAGTGTGGTGAAATACTACTAGCGAAAGTGAACTTGCAATAGCGACAAGTCGTCGTCAAAAGTTTCTTTAGCACCGATCGCCCGAACAGAGCTTAAGACTGACTCTAAGCTCACTTCATGCGATTGGTTTAAGTCGGTAAGCAAACTCACAAAACCGTCTAGAGTCCAGGTTTCGCCATCAGACTGATTGATTTCATAAATGCCATCGCTAAAGATATAGAGGCTACTGCCTGCCTCAATATCGCAGCGCTCATTGACATACTGAGCATCAGCAAACATACCGATCGGTAAGCCTGGAGTCTTTAATCGTTTGGCTTGATTTGTTTTGCCGTCGCTCGACAGCAAGATTGCGGGTGGATGGCCTGCACTGGCATAGACTAGCTGCTGCTTGGCTTGGTTATAAACGCCGTACCAAATGGTGAAATATCTCTCATTATGTCCGCTCATTTGAAAGGTTTCATTTAAACCATTGAGCACCCGATCGGGTAGGTAGAAGTTGACACCCGGTAGGGATTGCGATCGCAATAAATTCAGCACCGAAATGGATGGTAGCGCTGAGCCCAGGCCATGCCCAGATACATCTAGCAGGTAAATCGCCAAATAATCAGGATCTAGCCAAAAATAGTCAAAACAATCGCCTCCTAGTTGCCGAGATGGGATAAAGCAAGCGTTGATCGCAGGCGAACCTGTTAGGGGAGAGGGTAATAGCGATCGCACGTATTCTGCGGCTTCCGCCAACTCTGCTTCCAACAGGTGCTTTTGGGTCTGTAAATCTTGAGTTGTTTGATGTAAGCGCAGTCCCGCTCTCACTCTTGCTTTCAACTCATTCATTTCGATGGGCTTCGACAAGAAGTCATCTGCGCCCGAATCTAGCCCTCGGACTCGATCCTCGACTTCTCCACGCGAAGTTAACAAAATAAAAAAGGTAGTAGATAAATTGGGGTTTGCCTTTACTTGACGGCATACTTCTAAACCATCACGTCCCGGCATCATCCAATCACAGATGATCAGAGCAGGACGCAGGGTCTCAGCCGACTCAATGCCCTCTTCACCGTTACGTGCTATGGCTACCTCATAGCCTTGGCTTTGCAAGTTCCGCGTCAAAACCAATCGAATTACGGGATCGTCATCTATGACTAAAATTCGAGGCATGGAGTATAGAAATTATTGATATTTCAAGAATAGGATCAAGGGTAATTACTGAAAATAATCAGTCATAAAGCTCTAGGAGCTTAGATCACAGCTTTATAACAAGCATTTGAATATTATGACAATATCCACGATGCCATTACAAATTTACATTTTCTTACTACTGGGCTATCAGTTCTATGAGGTCTCAAGTGCAGCAAAAAAATAGTTTACGAATTAATACAGACCTCACCGAGCTAACCCAAGTTCTCTCCTGGTTTGAGAGCTTTTATCAGCCTGATATCCCTACAGAAGTTTGGCTACAGTGTCAAACCGCTTTAGCAGAAGGAGTGACCAATGCGATTCGCCATGCTCATAAAAACCAATCTTTAGAAACTCCAATTGAGCTTGAAGTCCATCATGCTGCCAGCATTTTAGAAATTCGGATTTGGGATTGTGGTCCACCTTTTGATTTCGATGCCAAGCTGGCGCAAATTGCCAATACAGTTGATACTCATGCTTCTGGCGGCCGTGGACTACAAATTTTGCAGTCTGTTGCTGACTATCTCAGTTATAGCCGTACTCCAGATCAACGTAACTGCCTCTTGATCGTAAAACAATACAAAGGCACACTGGCTTGAGCCTTTTCTAAGTAAAGAGAGCTGCAAATCAATCCATTAATTAGAAGAATCTTTCAAGCTATTCCTAGTTTAAATCGCTCCCAGCGTCAATTTGAGAGCAGCGGAATTTACAAAAACAATACAATTCAGAGCATTATTTTCTAATGATTTTCTTGAACAAATTTCTCGATCAAACTTAGAGCCTGCTCAATGTCTGTGACCAGTTGAGCAGCTTGCTCCATCTTTTGCTGCCGTGCTTGTTGCTCGATCTCTGCTGCCGCAACTTGCATCGTTTTCGCCCCGACATTGGCACTAGCGCCTTTGATGTGATGGGCAGCTTGTTCAAGTTCCCAAAAATTACTCGCTGCGATCGCTGCTTTCACGGCTTGCAAATGGATTTGGGTATCTTCCACAAACACATTTAACAACTCCAATTCAAATTCGTAGCTGTTGTCAGACATTTGATGGAGATGTTCCCAATCCAGTGGGGGATTGAAGTCATCTTGTGGGGTTATCCCTATTACGGCCCTCAAGTCTGACTGAGTAGCCGAGGGCAGGTTCTGGCTTTTGGCTGTAGAAATCTTTTGGCTCCACTGTTCTAGCTTGAGCGCTAGATCTTCTTTTCGGACAGGCTTGTTGAGGACATCATCCATTCCCACTGCTAAGCACTTCGCTTGTTCTGAAGGTGAGTTGTCAGTACTCATTGCCAGAACTACAGTGGGACATTGGCGATCGCCTGTCTGATCTAGCTCTAGACGACGAATCGCTGCGGTTAAGGCGTAGCCATCCATTCCTGGCATCTCACAATTAGTCAACACAATGTCATAAGTAGTCGTGGCAATGAGTTGCAATGCTTCTTGACCACTAGCGCTCACATCGGCTGTGTAGCCCAAGCTCTTAAGCTGATACGTCGTCACTTTTTGATTGACCGGATTATCTTCGACTAGTAACAGTTTTAGGCCGATATTGGGATTCATAATTATTCTCTGATCAGGAATTATCGTAGAGCCTTTCAGTCTACTAAAGTTCTTTATACGTAATTGCAAAACTACAAACTTAACGCGTGTTTTAACTCCAACTCTTTACGAATCAGTGACTAGCCCGTATTTAAGTCTCAGACGCCTCAGCATCCCGGATTGCAACTGCTAAACAGTTAATCTAGAAAACCGAGCAGCTAACTGAGAGAGGCTAGTTCTACTGAGAATGCCCTAATAGCAGCAAGAACAATATCAGCCCAACGGTAAGCTACAAACTACACCCCAGATGATTTTAGTTAAAATTGATACATTGGTCTACTGAGGTTGCTTTCAGAAGGCTACACACTTGCCTTAGTCCCCCAGCACCCAAGCTGCCAAACCCAAAAGCAGTAGCCAACTCAGCCACGTAGGCACATGAAAAAGAGTTAAGGTTCCCAGGGGCAGCAACACCAAAATCTTAGTGAGTGACAAGCTAGCTAGCACCAGGACCACAACGATGATTGTCAGCATAGTCTACTCTCTGAGGTGATCTGGGCACTTCGATAATCAACACTTCGTCATTAATACGGAGCTTTAGTCCGCTACTAATTTCAGTTTATAAGCGTTTATAGGGGGTGTAGCATGTCCATCGTCAGTATAGGTAAACTTGCCACTATTGGCTGCTTAACCCTGATGGCAGCAGTATCAGTAGCCCCCGCTTTAGCCGAGACAGCCAACTTTGGTACCTTAAATCTCTCACCTGGATTCTCGCGAGCAGATGGCATGGCAAGAGGATTTACGGGTGGCTCTTATTCTCTCGCTTCAATTGCCAATAGCGATCGCAATGGTAAGCGCTGCTTAGGGTTTGGAGACACTCAGCCCGATCACATCATCGTGCTGCAAAAAGACTTCTCTCAACTTCGGCTGCAAGTAGACACCCAAGGCAAGGACACCACTTTAGTCGTCAAAGGACCCAATAATACAATTTTGTGTGGAGACGATACAGGAGCCAATAAAGACGCCAGTATCAGCCAAGGTAGTTGGCCCGCAGGTACTTACGAAGTTTGGGTCGGAGCCTTTGAACCCAATGCTCGGTGGAGATACACGCTGACAGCGCAACAATAGTGACAGCTACTACTCGTGCTAGCCACATCAGGAGGTTGTAGGTACTTCGACAGCGAAAGACCCGACGAACGTTAAGATAGTGAGTGGCCTGTCTTGCCATGAGGGTGACCACTCGTGCTAGCTACCCTAATTACTGACTTCCGCATTATTTTTGAGCGTGATCCAGCAGCTCGTAACTGGTTGGAAGTTCTCTTTTGTTATCCAGGTCTGCAAGCATTACTTTTCCATCGACCAGCCCATTGGCTCTACAAGCTTGGTATTCCCTTTATTCCTCGATTGATTTCTCATCTGGCTCGTTTCCTGACTGGGATTGAAATTCACCCTGGCGCAACCATTGGCAAGGGGGTTTTTATTGACCACGGAATGGGCGTTGTTGTCGGTGAAACCGCGATCGTGGGCGATTATGCCTTGATTTACCAAGGCGTGACTTTGGGCGGTACTGGTAAGGAAAGCGGTAAACGGCACCCGACGCTTGGCGAAAACGTGGTTGTCGGTGCAGGCGCTAAAGTTTTAGGCAATATCCAAGTGGGCAATAATGTCCGGATTGGTGCGGGTTCTGTAGTACTGCGGGATGTGCCTTCTGACTGCACAGTAGTTGGTGTTCCGGGTCGCGTTGTTTACCGAGCCGGTGAGCGGGTTGATCCTCTAGAACATGGCCGCTTACCAGACTCCGAAGCTGAGGTGATTCGGGCTTTGGTCGATCGCATTGAAGTGATGGAGCAACAGCTACAACTGCTACAAGGTCGCCAATCTTTGACAAATAGCTACTATCAGGATGCGACCGAACCTAACTACGCGATCGCGGTTCCGGTAGGCTGCTCTAATGGTGCCGAGTCGGAAAACTGCAATGCAGATACACAGTCTGAAGTTACCCCTGCTCTGCCCAGTTGCCGATTACGCGACAAGGTGATTGAGCAGTTTTTGGATGGTAGTGGGATCTAACAACGCTCACCTGACCCCCCTGGGTCATCCCGCTTACGGGAGCGCAGATGGGGTGAGGTTTGAATTTTATTTCACTCAGACTTCTCAGGGATTGATAGCCTGAGTCAACCAAGCTTGGCTTGGCTCACGTTGGTATAGACAACGGTTTTGAGGCTCTCCACGCAGTTCTAGATGATCCACCCGCTCTGGTTCTAGTAACAACAAGCAAAAGTGTGGCAATGGCTCTATATGATCCGGGGGTTGAGGTGTAAACGCCGCGGCCTCAGACCTCGGCTCTCCGGGTGTGGGCCAAGCAAATTGGAGACGCGCTGCATCCGAAAGCTCTTGCCACGCGGTTTTTCGGGCTTGTTGTAGCGCTACATCTGGATGACTGGCTCGGACTAAAGTGAGAGTCCCCGCAATCCGAAACTGCTCTCTAGTTTTGACAAAGTACCAGCAGGCCTCTCCGTAAGAATTCTGCTCAATTTGTGCTGCCTTCTCACTACGCGCATCGGTGACAAACTTCAATTGGTCCGTGCCATCCAAGAAGCCTCGAAACACCACAGTTCGGTTCGCAGGCTGACCGTTCAGTTGAACTGTTGCCAATTGCAAGAAACGAGCTTCAGGTTGGCTGCGATTGCGATGCAAAGCACAAGAGAGGGGCGATCGCCAAGGCGCAAGGGACATTACAAACTTTCTAACGCGACTTCAGAATCTTAAGTATTGCAGAGATTCAAGATCCGCACCGCACTCCCAACTGAAGTTCAACCGATATATACTAAAGTGCTCTGCTTGAAGCTCTTTGAGCAATGAAGCGCTATTGATAGTGCAAGCTTCTATTTGTTTTAATTTCTCGGCACTATATCTGTAATATATTCGGTTTAGGCTCACAACAGCGGGACTTTATCTATGGTTCGAGATCTAGAGCGGGTACGCCCAACTAGTCAATTTCCGGAAACAGCACCCACGGCTAATCCAGTGTTCTTTAGGACTTATAGCCGTAGAACCGACGGTCGGCGTGAAACCTGGGAACAAGTTTGCGATCGCACAATTGAAGGCATCGCTAAACTGGGTAAGCTCACCGACGCCGAAGTAGACCTATTGCGACGGATGCAGTACCAGATCAAAAGCTTGCCATCCGGTCGTTGGCTGTGGATTGGGGGCACCGACTGGATCGAAAAACCAGAAAACTTTTCCGGCGCTTATAACTGCACCAGCACCAACGTCATTGACTGGCGGGCCTTTGGCTTAATGATGGACCTCGCCATGCAAGGCTGCGGCACAGGTGCAATTCTGGAACCCAAATACATCAATCGCCTCCCTGCGATCCGCAACCGCTTGAATGTCAGTGTTGTGGGTGATCTTGGCACCACTCCTGCTGAGCAACGCCGCGACACCACAGAAGTCAAAATCGAGGGCAACCAAGTTCAAATTAACGTGGGGGACAGTCGCCAAGGTTGGGTCAAGTCCTATCAGTCTTTGCTTGAACTCTCCAGCAGCGATCGCTTCTCTGGTGAAGTCCAAGTCACGGTTGATCTCAGCGATGTCCGTCCAGCAGGTGAAACCCTCAAAGGCTTTGGGGGTGTTGCTAACCCAATCAAGCTTCCCGAACTCTACGCTCGCTGCGCCACGATCTTGAACCGTGCAGTGGGTCGCCAGTTAAACTCTGTGGAATGCTGCTTGCTGATTGATGCCGCTGCTGTGACGATTGTGGCGGGCAATATTAGACGCTGCCTCCCAGAAGATGCGCTGGTTCATACTTCTAAAGGGCTGGTGCCAATTAAAGATATTCAAATTGGCGACTTGGTACAAACTCCCCTAGGCTTCCGCAAAGTCGTGAATAAATTCGACCAGGGCTTGCAGGATGTCTATGAAATCGAAACAAACGCCACCTATCCACGGGCTACTCTCAATCACCGTCAAGCTGTTCTCGCTAGTGCCAGCGGAGAAATTAATTGGAAGCATGTTGCGGCCTTGGCAGAGGGCGATCGCCTGATGCACAGCACCCAAGTTTTACCTGGTACAGTCACCCATTTACCTCCCGATTGCACTGCTATCAGACCAGCTCAAAGCAGAACCACCAAAGCATTAAGCATTCCTGCACTCACTCCTGAAGTCGCCTGGTTAATTGGATTTACCCACGGTGATGGCTATGTGGCTCTGGGTCGTAACAAACACAGCAAGCCTTACGGGCGGGTTGAATGGGCAGCCAATGGTTTAGACACTCAACTCGTGCCCCAAATCCAGGCCAAGTTGCAAGCTGCTCTAGCCCAGTTCGGTCTGACTGCCGAGCCAGGTTTGGTGAAAGGTGAAAACACCATCAAATTTGTCTGCTCCTCGATCCGGTTGGCTGAGTACTTCTATCAACACATCAAGCGTCCCAACACGCCCTTAGAAGTTCCTAGTTTCATTCTGCAAGGCTCCGTTGATGTACGGGCTGCTTACCTGGCAGGGTTGATGGATAGTGACGGAGCGATTAACAACCGTCCGCCTCACCTCGTGACTACGGTTTACCGCTCCTTTGCCAGACAAGTGAGTGCTGTACTCTCCAGTCTGGGCATTGCTGGCCGCATCAAAATTACACAACCTCAAAACCAAGGTTGGCAAGCCAAATACAATCTGACCATTCCTGCTTTCAAGCAACGCTATAACGCTTTGATTGCGCCCCACTCTGCGAAAGGTGAGCTGCGCCAAGGCTTGAAAATGTATGGCTTCACGGTGCCTGGTGCTCTGATGCGAGAAGCCTATACCTATAGCGAAATGCGAGAAATGGGTTTCCAGGGGACTCGTACCGTGGATGCTAACTATGAGCGCTTCATTGCTGAGTCTGATGTTTCCCTAGATATTCCTGTCACCGTCAAAGGCATTGGCAGCTACGATCACGTCCAAACCTATGACATTGAAGTAGAAGAAGCCCATTGTTTCTACTGCGATGGCTACCTCACCCACAACAGTGCGGGGATGCGTCAAGGCTCCAGTGAAGACGAAGCGTTTGCTGTCGCTAAGGATAACCTCTGGCAGCAAGATGCAGAAGGCAATTGGCGGATTGACCCAGAACGCGATGCCCTACGGATGGCCAACCACACAAGGGTGTTCCACCGCCAACCTTCTGAACAGGAATGTATCGAAGCAGTTCGCAAGCAGTTCTACTCTGGGGAAGGTGCTATCCAGTACGCACCAGAAGCGATCGCCCGTGCCAACTGTGACTTACTGGACACCCCTGAAAAGCGAGAGAAGTTTTTGAAACTCTATGAGGAGTCTAGAGAAGCAGCTAAGGCTTACTTGAAAACGCTCTTAATTGAGAGCAAAAACGTAAACAAGTAACGGTTTCAACTAGGAGATACCAGATGTCAATCAATATGGATGCGATCGAACTTGAGCTAGAACAGAGAATGTCTCGTTTTGGGCTCAATCCGTGTGGTAGATAATTTTGCCTCACGTTAAAAACCCCGCAAAATCGGAGAACGCTGAGAGGCCAACTCCGAGGTAAGTAAAGGAATTAAAGAGCCTTTACCACCGTACAGCGTAGAGAGTGAACCTAGAGTTTTAGGAGTAAGAAATTACACCAATAAAGCTTTAGAATATAACCTTTCCAAGAGTGCGAGGCTACATATGGCAAGCACCTTCTACGGCTACTCTGGTTTCTACAAAGGTCACTATCTTAGATCTAGCTTGGAATATATTTATGCCAAATACCTAGACTACATGAACATTCGCTGGACTTACGAAAATCAGACATACACTCTCTCCAATGGAGTGAGATATAAACCAGACTTCTTGTTAGAGACTGGTGAGTATGTTGAAATTAAAGGAACATTAAACTTTGCTTCTGATTTACCAAAGGTTCAGCAGTTTTAGTCTGAGTACAACGCAAAAGTTACTATTCTCCAAGAGCAGGATCTACGGCAGTTAATCAAGCCTATGCCCTTTGTATTTGAGCATCTAAAACAGGAGTGGAAATCTCAAGCTAAAGTGCGAGGCATGGATAGCTTCGGCCCCAGAAACCCTATGTATGGTGTTTCTCAGTCTGATGCTACTAAAACTAAAATCAGCGCTAGAGCTAAAGCAAGATTTGAAGATCCTGTTTTTAGAGAGAAGTTCATTAACAGCGAAAAAAGGAAGAGTCACCACAAATCTCGTCAAGGGATTAAAACTGGACCTGTAGTGGAAAGAGTTTCTCTAACTTGTCTTTTTTGTGGGCTCAACTTCCTCATGGTGCCTGAAATGGCCAAGCGAGCTAACAAAAAATTTTGCTCTTATCGCTGTTCTGTTAGTGCTCAGCATGGAAAAACTGCTACTACTGATTTAGAAGTCAAGCAAACTGTGCTGGCATTTGCCGAAACCAATGCTGATGAACTTTTCTCGGTCAAGCTAAACAGCCTGAAATCACTATTTCAGCCTTTGTATAGTGCGATCGCTCAAGAGTACGGTATTCGCGATATTCGTACTATCTGTCAAATGGTAGTAGGACAACCTTGTAGCCGAAAAGAATTGCTATTTCATCTCAGAACATATGTAGAAAATGTACGCGGAACTACTACGAATCAAGAAGTAGTAGAACTAGGGGATAAAAAGCCTCTAGGGTAACAAGAATATTGGAAATTATCGGCTCAGATTTTCACTGCAACTTAGCGGAGGTACATCTTAATCAGTTAGATCCTCACAATCCACAGGAACAAGAAGAAGCTTTTACCGCTGGAGCGCTCTCTGTAGCGGCGCTATTGAACCATCAATTTGTCGAAGAACGCTACCAATGGTCACGGGAAGTAGACCCGATTGTTGGGGTATCTTTCACTGGCTTGTTTGACTTTTTCGTCAGAGCCTTTGGGGTGGATTGGTTGCACTGGTGGGAAGCAGGCCGACCCGATACGGTACCCGGTTTGGCCTTTAAGCAAAAAGAGCAAGAGTA
>DATNPE010000652.1:0-4103 GCA_036703355.1 Allocoleopsis sp.
AGGTGAGTCCAGCAATACGAGCCAGCGGTTCCTCTACGCCTTCAAAGCGACCAATCGATAGCCCAAACTGACGACGTACAACTGCGTGAGCACTGGCAACCCTGGTGACCAATTTGGCAATCCCGGTACAAGAGGCGGGGAAACTGATGCCTCGGCCTGCCGCCAAGCTCTGCATCAACATCTTCCAGCCTTGACCTGCCTGTTCTTGACCACCGATGATTTGGTCAATGGAAACAACCACATTATGGCCTTCCACCGGAGAGTTGTAGAACGGCACCCCCATTGGATCGTGGCGTTTGCCTAGCACTAAACCCGGTGTATCCGCTGGAATCAAGGCGCAGGTAATACCGACGTTCTCTCCTTTTCCTAAAAGATTTTCGGGGTCGCGGAGCTTGAAGGCTAAGCCGATCAGAGTAGCGATCGCCCCTAAGGTGATATAGCGCTTGCGGAAGTTCAGCAGCAGATACAGTTTCTCATCCTCACCCCGGAACACAATCCCCTCAGAGGTGATACTGGCAGCATCGGAACCAGCGGTAGGCTCAGTGAGGGCAAAACAGGGCATCTCCTCTCCTCGCGCCAACCGAGGGAGATAATAATCTTTTTGCTCTTGGGTGCCGTAGTGCAGCAGGAGTTTAGCAGGACCGAGGGAATTCGTCACCCCAACCGTAGCAGTATGAATAAACGATCGCGACGCTAACTTCACCATCACCGCACTGTAGGTCAAATTGGAAAACCCCAACCCGCCGTACTCTTGCGGAATCATCATGCCAAAGAAGCGCTCTTGCTTTAAATAGCTCCATACCTCTGGCGGCAAGTCTTTGCGGCGATTGATCTCCCAATCCGTCGCCATACGACAAACCTGTTCTACAGGCCCATCCAGAAATGCCTGAGCCTCGGCTGAGAGTTCAGCATAGGGTTCACTATTCATCCGTTTCAGATCAGGGGCACCAGAGAAAAATTCTCCATCGACCCAAACCGTGCCTGCCTCGATCGCCGCCTTCTCCGTCTCAGAAATACTGGGCAACAACTTTAGTGCTTGAATTGCTTTCATTAAAGGAGACGTCAGGAGCGATCGCCTTAGCAAAGGGAGATTCAGCACTAGGGCGACAATGCCAAACCCTACCCACAGCCCCATAGGAGCTTGAACAGTAGCTAAAACACCTGCTGTATAAAGAGACCAAGCCCAGAGCGGTACTCCGACATAACCCAGAATCAGAAAGAGAACAAGAGAAAGGGCGATCGCCAATGGAATAGATATCATGGTTGTTCATCCAAATAACTAAAGCATCAGGTTCTCAATCACGCCCGCAGCACCCATGCCGCCACCGACGCACATCGTCACCAAGCCGTAGCGTACATTTCGTCGCTTCATTTCACGGAGAATGGTCGCGGTGAGTTTGGCTCCCGTCATGCCGAGCGGATGTCCTAGGGCGATCGCCCCACCATTAACGTTGACAATCTCCTCGTTGAGACCGAGCTTGCGGATCACCGCTAAAGATTGGGCCGCAAAGGCTTCGTTGAGTTCAATCAAGCCAATGTCATCCAGCGTCAAACCAACTTGCTTGAGCACCTTAGGAATGGCTTCGACGGGGCCAATCCCCATCACTTCCGGCGGTACGCCAGCCACAGTGAAACCTAGCAGCCGTCCCATTGGTTTTACACCCAACTCGTCCATTTTGCGTTGGCTCATGATGATGGTGGCAGCGGCTCCGTCGGACATTTGCGAGGAGTTGCCAGCCGTGACACTACCGCCCATCCGAAACACAGAAGGTAGTTTGGCTAAAGCCTCCATGCTAGTATCCGCCCGTGGGCCTTCATCCACTTGAAACATCATGTCCACGGTTTTGAGTTCGCCATCGACGTAGAGCGTTTCGTGGATGGGGAGTGGAATGGTTTCTTCCGCAAATTTGCCCTCCTGAATCGCTGCCAAAGCTCGCTGGTGCGATCGCAGTGCAAAGGCATCTTGATCTTCGCGGGAGACGTGATATTGCTGCACCACATTCTCCGCCGTGAGTCCCATCGTGCAGTAAACTTGCGGCGTAGAGGTCATCAGGTCGGGGTTGGGCAGCATGGCGTGACCCCCCATCGGAATCAAGCTCATGGTTTCCGTGCCACCCGCCACTATCACGTCCGCTTGTCCTGCCATCACCGCTTGGGTTGCCATCGCGATCGTTTGCAACCCCGACGCACAAAAACGGTTCACGGTACAACCTGCCACAGTATCGGGAAGACCTGCCCGCTGAGCAATCACTCGCCCCAAGTTGAATCCTTGCTCTGCTTCGGGGAAAGAACAGCCCATAATCACATCGTCAATCTGCTCTGGTTCGAGTCCTTCTACCTTGGCGATCGCGCCCTTGACTGCGATCGCACCCATATCGTCAGGACGCATGTTGCGGAGGGTACCCCGAGGCGCTTTGCCCACTGCCGTCCGAACGCTACTCACAATATATGCATCTTGCATGGTCGTTTCTCCTAAATCTTTTGGCGGTGAGGAGAGAGGAGCCAGAAGTCACAAGTCAGAAGCGACTAATTCATCCCACCCTGCGGGAACGCCAAAGGCGTACATCCCTCCTCCTTCATCCTTCCTTTTAGTTCCGCAGTGGCTTTTTCGTCTTCAACATATGGGCGATCCGCTCTTGGGTTTTGGGTTGGCTGAGGAGCGGTAAGAAGTTCTCCCGTTCTAGGCGCAACAGGTAATCTTCGTGGACTAGCGTGGGAGCTGAGAGTTCGCCACCAGTCATCACATAAGCTAACTTTCCCGCCAAGTAGCGATCGTATTCACTGGCAAAACCGCCTTGTTGGAACACATAAGCGATATGTTCTAGCATGGCTCTGGCAGGACGCCCCAAGACCATAATGGCGGTCTGCTCTGGAGGCGGTGCATACCCAGCGCGATCGAGATGAAGGACTTCGGCCTTGGCAACTTCTAAGCGATTCTCACCACTGATCAAAATGCGAGCATCGCAGGGGAGGTATCCCATTTGCTGGGCTTCGTAGGCACTGCTAGAAACCTTTGCCATTGCGATCGTTTCAAAGGCAGCTTTGAGGAACGGTTGAATATCCCCTGCTGAGTCGCTGGCGGCTCGTTCTGCTACTCGGGCCACGCTCCGCATGATGCCGCCTGCACCGGGAATCAGCCCCACGCCTAGCTCCACCAAGCCAATATAGCTTTCTGCGGCAGCAACGACATGAGGACAGGCCATGACTAGCTCACAGCCACCTCCCAAGGCTCGGCCTTGCATGGCAATGACAACAGGCTTGGGAGCGTAGCGGATACGCTGAAGAATTGATTGGAACTGCACAATCAGGTCATCCAGCGCTTGCAGATTTCCAGATTGGGTGGTCATTCCCATTTCAGCGAGATTGGCACCGCCAGAGAAGTGATCGCTACCGTTGCCGATCACCATCCCTTTGAGGTCGTCCCTCGTCTCCAGAAGATCCAAAACTTCGGATAGTCCCTCGACCACTTTGAAGCTGAGGGTATTGCCCTTGGAGCGGAATTCGTATAGGGCTACACCATCGCCCAAATCTAACAACGCGGCTTCAGCATTTTGCCATAGTGTCCGTTGCGGATCGGCTTTAATCACTCCCAAATCAATTTTGTCTACTGTAGGGGTAGAGGATTCGGCTAGCACTCCTTGCGATGGGCTACTATGCTTATCTCCGAATCCTTCGCCCTGCCGATGCATGGTTTCTACCCAATCAGGTACCGAAATGTTGGCTGCTTTCATATCTGCCAATACGGTTTCAAACCCTAACATCTCCCAAATTTCAAAGGGACCAACATCCCAGCCAAAACCCCAACGCATGGCTCGGTCAATATCAGCAGGGCTATCCGCAATTTCGGGAACACGACGGGCACTATATCCCAGTAAATCTAGAGTGGTGGTGCGGAAGAACTGACCCGCTCGACCAGAATCTTGGTAAAGGGCTTGCAGGCGATCGCGCAAATGAGGTAACTTCCCTAGCTTTTCTACCTCACCCAAATCCATCGGCTTAGCGGGTTCATAGCTCATCGCCTCTGGGTTGACGGAGAGAATTTCGCCCTTCTGCTTCTTGTAAAACCCCTGTCCTGCTTTCGCGCCGATCGCTCCACTGGTGAC
>DATNPE010000653.1:0-11643 GCA_036703355.1 Allocoleopsis sp.
AGGCTCCGAGCTTAAACCCGATCCAAAAGTTTGTGGCTTTGGTACAACCTGTTCCCACTTCTCCTGCTGCTGCATCTCCAACAGCAACATCTGTGCGGTTGCGATCGCCCAGCTTAATTACACGATCCCATCAACCTCATCGCCCTGAAACGATCACGATTCGCGTAGGGATACAAAATGCCACGATTCCCACCGTGACTGGAGGCTTGGTAATTCAGCGCTTGGGTTTGCTAGAACATTTCTTGCCTAAGAGCGGTCGCTATAGTTCTACTCAATATCAAATTCAGTGGCAAGACTTTTCCCTCGGTGCTCCTATTATTCAGGGGCTACAGTCAGGACAACTTGATATTGGCTTGTTGGGCGATTATCCTTCTTTGCTCAGCGCCATTGCTCTTCCAGATTCGACCCATCCAGTGGCTAAGACTCGCTTGGTTAGCTTTGTTTCAGCCAATCCAGATGGATCTTGCAATGCTGTGATTGTGCCCCATGAATCTAAATTGCAGAGTATAGAAGATTTGCGAGGACGAGTGGTTGCCGTTCCTTTGAGTTCTTCGGCTCACGGTATGGTGATGCGATCGCTGCAAGCGGCCAATCTATTATCCGATGTCACGATTGCGGCACTGGATCAAGCGAACCTAAATCGCCCTTTCCACCATCCCACCAAACTTGCGGATGGCTATGCTCACTTTGCTCCGTTTCACGCGATCGCCTGTCGCCAAGGCAAGTTCCGCTATCTGTTAGATGATGACCTAAGCGGTCTCCCAGCATTTCATGCGGTTGTCGTTAGTGAAGCACTCGCAGAACAACATCCAGAGATCGTGATTGCTTACTTACAAGCATTGCACGCCGCTCAGCATTGGTGTGCCAACACCGCCTCAGCCTTACCATTGATTAGCCGTTGGACACAACTCGACCCTGAAATCATTGTGCAACTCCTTAGCAGTACCTTCCAGAAACAACAGCCAGGTCGTTTCTTCTCCGAAATGACCATTCGCCCTGATTGGATCGCCCAACATATCGCCCAGCTCAGCTTGATTTCGGGCAACGAGAACCTAAAAGCGATCGATCTCAACCAATGGATTCAACCAGACTTCCTCCAAACCGCCAAAGCTACACTCTAGTTGCAGTTACTCTAGTTCCCTCACCCTTTGGAAGAGGGGTAGGGAGAGGGTTCCGTATCCATACTCTTCAGCGTTTCTTCCCGAATCAGCTCAAAAATCTGTCGATTCAGTTGCACAAACTCAGGGGTGAGGATGTCATCAGTATGACGGGGGCGAGGTAGTGGTACCGTTAGCGTTGTCTTGATACGGCCTGGATTCACACCCATCACAAAGATGCGATCGCTGAGAAAAATCGCTTCTTCAATGTCATGGGTCACAAAGATAACGGTAGGTTTCAAGTCGCTCCAAATGCTCAGAAGTAGCTCCTGCATCATGTGGCGAGTTTGGGCATCCAATGCGGCAAAAGGCTCATCCATTAGCAACACAGAAGGAGAGTTCACTAAAGCGCGCACAATACTGGCCCTTTGTTGCATCCCGCCTGACAACTGGTGAGGATAGGAATGGCGATGCTTATACAGCCCAACTCGATTGAGATATTCATCCACCAGTTCTTCTCGTTCTGCCTTGGCTAGCCCCCGAATCTTCAAGCCAAATTCAATATTTTGAAAGGTGGTTTTCCAAGGTAGGAGTGAATATTGCTGAAACACAAAGCCGCGATCGGCTCCAGGCTGCTCGACTAAGCATTGATCAACGGAGATGTAGCCTCTGGTCGGTCGAATAAACCCAGCAATTGAATTCAAGATGGTCGATTTTCCACAACCGGAGGGACCGAGTAAACAGACAAATTCACCCGGATGAATCTTGAAGTCAATCGACTCTAGCACCGGAATCTGATATCCCCGACGCTTAAAGGAAACTGACAACTGTTCAACTTCTACCAAGCCTTTAGCTGGCGATTTGATTGTTTTTTCAACCAGTTTGGTCATTCTCTCTTCTCTAGTTATAAATTCATCAATAATTTCTAGGGGAAATTAGATTCTTGCTTCCCCCAGAATTGGGGGACTGAGGGGGCCAGTGCAGGATTTTCAAGGTAGGTAGGACTTGTGAGTACACCGTAAACAGGAGCAGGGATCGGGGGACACACTTTTCAAATTTTCCTAGGCTCGTTGTTTCTGAGTAATGCGCCAAGGCATGAGAAAGCGAGTCAGGCGATCGACTAAGTAAGTACTAAACAATCCCATCAACCCAATCAACAACATGCCCATGACGATGGGGGGATAGTTAGAGGTGACATAAGATTCCCAAGTGATGTAGCCCACGCCATAGCGACCTGCCAGGATCTCAGCCGTGACTAGACAAAACCAAGAATTTCCCATGCCAATGACTAAACCACTGGCAATACTGGGCATAGCACCAGGCACCACAATATCCTTGAAAATATGCCACTGCTTTGCCCCCAAACATTGCCCCACTCTCAGCAACACAACATCAGTGCCTTCCACACCGCGAATGGTGCTAATCAGGATCGGAAAGAATGCCCCTAAAAAGGTGATATAAACCATCCCTGCTTCAGAGGTGGGGAACATCAAAATTGCTAAGGGAATCCAGGCTACAGCGGGAATAGGCCGCAGAATTTCTAGAGGTAGAAAGAGGAGATCTTCAATCTTTTGAAACCAACCAATCAAGATTCCCAAGGCTACTCCCAAGATAGCGGCAACGCTAAAGCCAACCAGAACGCGGAACACACTGGCCTTAATGTGAACCATCGCATTGCTGGTAAAGAAGTCTACCGTAGCGGCAAAGACTTCTAGGGGAGATGGCAAGAATTCAAAGCTGATAAAGAAATTAAACTTGGTGATACAGAGGAGTTGCCAAATTCCAAAAAAGAGCACCAAAGAAAGGCATTGCCTGAGCACTTTACCCTGTGGCAAAGGCAGACGAGAAGACTGCTGCCTACGTTCAGCTTGGCTTCGTGGTTGGCTGCCAAAGCTACTGAGGCTGCTTAACCAGGTGGTTTTGCTAGAACGCTTAGAAGGAGAGGAGCTAGACATGCGATCGCTTCCAGTAAAAGAAACTCAGACAATAACCAACAGGAGCGTGGACCAGATGTGGTGTGTTTAGGATTAGCGAATCCCTAATCCTCCTTACCTAGCGGCGATCGCGGCAGGTTGAGCGTTTTGGGCATAGAGGGTCTGCAAGCCATTGAAGTCAGCCACCTTAGCACCCGCTTTTTCCGCAAAGGCTTGAGCATCCGGTTCTAGTAAGAAAGCAGCGACTTCATCCCCGTTCTGCACGTAGAAGGACTTTTCGGCAAACAACTTCCAGCCATTGTTGCGATCGTGAACAAAAATGACGCTAGGCGTTTTACCTTCTTTTTTCAGCTTGTCTAACGCCGTCACCATGTTCTTGATCGAGGCAAAGTTCGTCACTTTATCCTCACCTTTGACCCAAACTTGAGCGGCTAATTTGGGTTCAGTAATCGGCTCTTGAGTCAGGGCATCTTTACCCCCGATCACATTCTGGTCAGCCAACTTTCCTAGCTCGGCTTCACTCACGCCCAACTCTTTAACCGCTTGTTTCAGGTAGCTATCATCTGCCCAAGTAGCCACATCATCTGGATTGACGCTGGCATCCAATTTGCCCATTTCCTTCAGAGTGGTGACGCTATTTTTCAGCGCTGTGAGTTGGTAGGACTGAATTCTAGGATCAATCTTTTGAATGCCAGAAGGCCCCAGAAACATATAAACCACTTCTTTTTCAATCCCAGACCACTTTTGAATGTTGCTAGCTACCACTTCGGGCTGTTCGCGGAAGAGTTTGTTGGCTTCCAGCACCGCTTTGAGATAGGCCACGACAATCTCTGGGTTGGCTTCAGCAAAATCTGAGCGCACCACTACCCCGTGAAAAGTGGGTGTACCTGCCTGGGCACCATCCAAAATCTTGCGGGCGAAACCGCGAAACGGAAATAGCTCGCCGTAGGGCACAAAGTCGGCGTGGGCATCAATCTGGCTTTTCTGTAAGCTGCTGCCTCCCACCTCAGGCGACTGACTAACTAATGTCACATCCTTCAGGGGATCGAGTCCTACATCTTTCAACGACTTCAAGATCATGCCGTGGGCCGAAGACCCGAAGGGCACAGAAATCGTTTTGCCTTTGAGATCTAGCAGAGTTTTGGCAGGGCTGTCTTTGGGCACCACGACCGCATTGCCTGCACCATTGGGGCTATAAGCCAGCGTGGCAATGTATTTAGTTTTGACGCCATTGCCCTTCTTCTGAAATGTCGTGATGTTAATGGTAGAAGGGAAGTCAGCCATCATCCCAATATCAATTTGGTTGGCCAACATTTTGTTGGTTAATGGTGGCGCAGAAGTATAGCTAGACCACTCAATTTTGTATTCTGTGTTGGCGTATTTTCCGGTTTTAGGCAGGTATTTTTCTAGTAATTTCTCTTCCCGAATCACCGAACCACCTGTGACTGTATTGATGGTTTGGTCTTGAGTACCGATAGAAATACGAATTACTTTTTTGCCTAAAGCCGCACCCGAACGATTAGTAGCTTCTTGGGAGCAACCACTACTAAAAAGTAAGGACACTGTAATCAAGCAGGAAACAGCACTTCTCCGAACAATTGAGTCCATAATTCACAGCAAGAACTAAGTTTTAAAAATGATTCAGTGGCTCTAGAAGCTCGGTGGCTTGGCTGCTGCAATGGGTTGCTGCCTCAGTCAGAGCAATGAATACCAGCATTAACTTGAGTCCTTTCCGTAGATTCCTAGGCAGTATACCCTGAAACTACGGTTAGTCGATAGGTTTTTTGTAGTTAATGCTTAAGTAAGACAATGCCACAGGCAAAACTAAAGTTCAAGCAGGTGGTTCAAGCTGAAAAATGAAGTCGAAATGGCTGACAAAAAATCTGCAAATACAATGCTTTCAAGCCATTGCGCCGATCAATTCATTTAAGCAGGCGGGCGATCGATAACCAAAACGATTGGGTCAATATATTTCTTCTATAGAAATACTCCGCTCTATGGAATGTTGTATCGCGAACTACAAGTGCTCCATAAAGTTAGGGGTTGCTGATTTGGCAATTTTGACAGGCGTGCTAATATGCCATTGACCTAAAATACTCTATCTTGATAGAGATGCCGTATATTTAAGCCATATTGGGCTGCTAGGCTTGCGGGGAAATTTTTCTAGGCTTTTGAGAGGTTGAGCACAACCATGCTGTTAGCAGACTTGCGAACGATCCAGGAGCGAGATCCAGCGGCCCGAAATTGGCTGGAAATCTTGTTCTGCTATCCCGGACTGCAAGCCCTACAACTTCATCGCTTAGCGCACTGGCTATATGGTCTGCAAGTGCCTTTGCTGCCTCGCCTTATTTCTCAAATCAGCCGCTTTCTAACAGGAGTTGAGATCCATCCAGGAGCCCAGATTGGCAAAGGAGTTTTTATCGATCACGGCATGGGTGTGGTGATCGGCGAAACCGCAATCGTGGGGGATTACGTTTTGATCTACCAAGGCGTGACCTTGGGCGGCACAGGCAAAGAGACGGGGAAGCGGCACCCGACCCTTGGCGATCATGTCGTGGTTGGCGCAGGGGCGAAGGTCTTAGGCAATATCCAAATTGGCAATCACACCCGGATTGGGGCGGGATCAGTGGTGCTGCGAAATGTCCCAAGCTACAGCACTGTGGTGGGGATTCCTGGGCGAGTGATGCCTCAAGGCAACTTCAGTACCGAAGCGGCTAGCAATGGTGGCCTACGAGATGTGGAAGCAGAAGTGATCCAAGTGCTATTTGAGCGAGTCAAATTTCTAGAGCAGCAGATTGAACAGTTGCAATCCCAAACGGCTTTACCAGAACCTTCCACTGAAGTAGCGGTACCGATCGCGAAAGCTAACTCTGACTGGATGATCGAAGAATTTCTCAACGGCGCGGGCATTTAGGGTTCTGGTATACAAGTCCTCTGGAGTCCTGGCTGGATCACAGCTCGCAAAAATTAGGAATCAAAATTTTGAATCAACTCATCGAGATTTTTAATTAAAAAATTGACATTCATTTAAACTACGGTTAGTCTATCGGAATCTAGTATTTTTAAGGGCCATGTCCATCTCCTTGCTCCCTCGAACTCAGCTTTCATCCACGCAGCAGCGGCAGTTTGCAGCGCGATCGCTGTTGCCAATGGAATCCCAGAGCCTTTGGAAAATTGAGACGGGTGTGGTTCGAGCCATGAGCTGGCTAGAGGACGGCACAGTTGTCACATTGGGCTTGTGGGGCGCAGGAGACGTGGTGGGCAAAGCGCTATCGCACCTAGACCCCTATCAGTTGGAATGCCTGACTAAGGTAGAAGCTTCTCGACTTTCGACAGATGATTGGCAGCAAACGCAAGCGGCTTTGTTGGCCCATCTTCAACAGGCGGGTGAGCTAACCCTGATCCGCAGCCACCGCCGAGTAGACATTATGTTGCTGAAGCTGTTGAACTGGTTAGGTAAAAAGTTTGGTCGTCAAGTGGAGCAAGGACAACTGATCGATCTCCGCCTCACTCACCAAGACATTGCTGAAATTTTGGGTTCTACCCGCGTCACCATTACCCGCACGCTCAATCAGCTAGAGCAGCAAGGCTTAATTCGTCGCCTGTCTCTTCAGCGAATTGTGCTGCAAGAAGAAGAAATTTGGCATTACGAGATTTAGGGCCAAAGCCTTAGGCTAAAAGCTAACTGCGGCTGAACGCTCAAGAATACTCTCAAGGAATTCGGCATTTAGGCATTACAGTCAGCAAGTCTAGCTAGATGATGGGTCTATTTAAGGTTTGCAAGCAGAAAAATTAATCTCTGCTCAAATACGGTTAGCCTATCGGAATTTAGCCATTTAAATTTATGTCCCTCTCCTTGCTATCTCGAACCCAGCCCCTCTCCACTCAGCTACGACAATTTAAGCCGCGATCGCTGTTGCCCTTAGAATCAGTGGGTCTGTGGAAAATTGAGAGTGGCGTTATTCGAGCCATCAGCTTGCTAGAAGACGGTACTGTCGTCACAGTCGGCTTATGGGGCCCAGGAGACCTTGTAGGGCGGATGTTGACCCAAGTGGATTCCTATCATTTAGAATGCCTGACCTCTGTAGAGGTGACTCGGCTCCTCAGCGAGGACAGCCAGCAAACTCAGATTGCTTTGCTCGCACATATCCAACAGGCCGTTGAGTTGACCGTGATTCGCAGCCACCGTCGAGTGGATGTGATGCTGCTGAAGCTGTTGAACTGGTTAGGCGCAAAATTTGGTCGTCAGATTGAGCAAGGACAGCTCATCGATCTCCGCCTCACGCATCAAGACCTAGCTGAAATTCTCGGTTCTACCCGCGTCACCATGACCCGTATGCTCAATCAACTGGAACAGCAAGGCACCATTCGGCGGCTCTCGCTCCAGCGCATTGTACTGAAAGCAGAAGGGAATTAGCAATACAACCTTGAGAACTATGATGGATATCCAATTGCCTATCTCAGTCTTGGGGTAGACAATCCTCTAATTGCCAAATTCTTAAGGTTGGTAAGACAGCAACTTTTTGTTGAGGTGTTAGTTTACTCAGCCACAGGCTGACCCATTCTCGTCGAATTTCATTCGCTGTAAACACGATAAACACCCTGTTAACTTCCCTGTCACTTCAGATTGCCATAGAAATCCATATCGTGGGTTAGCTTTAACGCCTTAAGAGAGTTGCGAACAAAGGCAGTAGCACTCAGAAATAAAACTTTAGATGGATGCCAGTAGTTACGATTCGTGTCAAAACTGTAGGGTAACTGCCCAGCATTGCCAGTGATGGCTGCCCGCCTTGCATGTCAAAAAAGTTTTTTGTATCAGTTGCAGAAAAAGAAAAACTGTTCCAGGCGGAGCTAGTCAAAGGTGGTGTCAATTATCACCAAGCAATCCAAGTAGCCAAGGTACTCGCTCGGAATCAGTCAGAAGAAACTTTAACGCCCGAAGAAGCGCAATTAACTGAAGAAGCTTGTCGGGTTTGGTTACAACACCGTCAGCGTTTGAGATTTATCGAAGAAACCCTCACTTCTTTTCCCACCAGAGAGCCTGCTCCAGCACCTGAATCTAAGCATAGAGACTGTGCGGGCTCTTATTAATCCCTGAATTTGCACTGACAAGGGGTGTTCTTGGCAGGTTGAGGTTTGCCAGCGCGATCGCAAGCTAGCTAAATCGGTGACACAAAGATACGAGTTTTTAACCAACGTCATCTATTCGGCAGCAAACCCGTAAATTAGGGGTTTAATCTAGAGCTGCAAGCGTACAGGGCATCTAGTAGGAGTTGAGACGATGGCGAGTAAGCAGATTTTGATGCTAGTGGGTGACTATGTAGAAGATTATGAAGTCATAGTACCTTGCCAAGCATTGCAGATGGTGGGACATACAGTTCATGCAGTTTGCCCCCACAAAGAGGCAGGCGATAAGGTCCGCACCGCAATCCACGACTTTGAGGGCGACCAAACCTACAGCGAAAAACCAGGACACAACTTTGAACTCAACGCCACCTTCGACTACATTGACGAAGCCAACTATGATGCCCTGGTGATTCCGGGTGGACGCGCCCCAGAATATATTCGCCTCAACCAACGGGTGATCGAAATCGTGCGACATTTTGCAGCCAACAATAAACCGATTGCGGCGATCGGTCACGGCCCACAAGTTTTAGTCGCGGCTGGCGTTTTAGCGGGTAAACGCTGTGCTGCCTATCCTGCCTGTGCGCCTGATGTGAACCGGGCTGGTGGCGAATATGTAGAAATTGCAGTGCATGACGCCATTACAGATGGCAATTTGATTACGGCTCCTGCTTGGCCTGCTCACCCCCGCTGGCTCGCCGAATTCCTCAAAGCCCTCGGCACCAAAATTGAGCACGAGCAGGAAGAGATGGCAACTGTTTAAGGTGAAAACCACCAAAACTTCAGGTGGCAGACTAACCTGCTTTGACTGTTCCCTGGCAAGTCCCCAAACCAATGCGGGTATAACCAGGTTTTTCGCAGTATCCCCGTAAAATCACTTCATCCCCATCCATCAGGAACGATCGCCGTTCTCCAGTCGGCAGTTCAATGGGCTGGGCACCCCGCTGGGTCATTTCTAGCAAACATCCTTGGGAACCTGGCTCTGGTCCAGAAATCGTGCCACTAGCCAGCAGGTCAGCAGGACGGAGATTACAGCCGTTGCTGGCATGATGGGTGAGCATTTGAGCCAGAGTCCAATACATTTGCTGGAAAGAACCTCGGCTTACTCGCACAGGTTCCATTCCTACTGCTTGCATTTGTGCGGAACAGAGCAAAACTTCTACTGTTAGGTTAATGCCTCCTTGTTGGCGATCGCGCTCCGAAGATAAATAGAGTAATGGTTCTGGATCTCCTTCGGCTCGTTGAAAGGCAGAGCTGCGGAAAGGAGCCAGAGCTTCTAGCGTCACTATCCAGGGAGAAATACTGGTAGCAAAGTTTTTTGCTAGAAACGGACCTAGCGGTTGGTATTCCCAAGCTTGGATATCCCTGGCCGACCAATCGTTGACTAAGCACAATCCGAACAGATAATCCTCCGCCTGGTCAATGGCGATCGCCGCTCCCAATTCATTGCCAACGCCTACAAACGCTCCCACTTCCAACTCATAATCCAACATTTGGCAGGGACCAAAGCTAGGCATAGTTGCATCTGCTGGTTTGCGCTGACCATTGGGGCGCTGAATCGGCGTACCACTGACCACAATGGAAGAAGCTCGCCCATGATAAGCGATCGGTACATATTTGTAATTAGGCAGCAAGGGATTGTCGGGACGGAACAACTTGCCGACATTGGTGGCATGAAAAATAGACGCATAAAAGTCTGTATAGTCCGCGATCGCCGCAGGTAATAGCATCTCAGCTTCCAACATGGGCAGGAGAAGATCGGGACTGACGGAAGCATCCTGCTGAGGCGATCGCAATAGCTCACTCAAGCGCTGCCGTAACGCTGAGGCCGCTTGATTACCCAGAGCCATTAGAGCATTGAGGTTAGAGTCTACGCAAGCAGCTTGTAGATCGCCAGGGAGACCTTCTAGAAGCCCACGTTCATGACATAGAAGGAGATCTAAAATTTGGTCACCGATCGCGACACCAAGACGGGGATATTCAGTGCTGTTGCGTCTGCGAAACACTCCCAACGGCAGGTTTTGAATGGGGAAGTCTGTATCCGGTTGGTTGGCTGATTCCACCCAACTCCGCAAATTCGGATCATGCGTGGCATTGATGGCAGCAGACATAGGCAACTGAACCTCCCTGATAGGGTGCTTGGTGTATGCACAAATGACCTAACCCCCAGCCCCTTCCCTAGTAGGGAAGGGGAGCCAGATCTACAAGTTTACAGGAGATATAGATTACGCATGTTGCATCAGTTCTTTAGCGGGCCAAGGGGTGATTTGTGCGCCTTGCTGGTACTCTTCTAGCGAGAAGGCATCAACTTGAATCGCTTCATTGCGGGCAGCTTCGGCTTCTCGGACCAAGGTGGCTTCTGCCGCTGTAATCACGCCAGCCTCTAAAGCGACATCAATTAGCTTTTCTGGCTTAGCAGGTGGGAGCTTGCGATCGCGGATAGCTGTTTTGATTGTTTTGAGGATACCTTCAGCTTGTATGGATAGCTGGAAGGCTTGTTCCAGTCGGCCTAAGGCTTCATCGGGATGGGTCGGAACATAGATGTTGGTCGTGAGGCGATCGCGTACTCCTCCGGGTGTTTCGATACTTTGGGCCAGTTTACCTCCCAGGTCATCCGTCGGCATTGTGCCAATGGGGTTGAGCCGAGACCACCAGAGGACGAGGCCTTGAAAGAGTGGACCCAGCACGGGAATCGACAGGTTAGCAAACAGTCCTTCAAATGCTATCTGGATTTGGGCAAAGGCATATTGCATGGACCAATGCACCAGAGGCAAATCTTCTGCTTTGCGTCCTTCCGCTTCATAGCGTCGTAGGGTTGCCATGCCCAAATACATCCAAGAGAGGACATCAGCAAAGCGTCCGGTTAGTTTCTCTCGTCGCTTCAGAGAACCGCCAAAAGCAATCAAGGCGAGATCTGTGAGCGTGGCAAAGGTAGCCGAGGCCCAAGCCAATTTACGGTAATATTTGGCGGTAGGGCCAGAAACAGGAGACTGAGCCAAGGTTCCACGGGAGAGATTGAGCATCATCGCCCGGATGCTGTTGCGGATCATCAAACCCATGTGATGCCAAAAGGCATGGTCAAAGGCGATCGCATCTCCTGCACTCAGCGCTGTCACTTCTTGATAGACATAAGGATGACAACGAATTGCCCCCTGCCCAAAGATCATCAGCGTGCGGGTGAGGATATTGGCACCTTCTACTGTGATTGGGATAGGCATGGCGGTGTAGACATTCGCCAACAGATTGCGCGGCCCTTTGCAAATCCCTGAACCACCGAGAATATCCATGCCATCATTAACCAACTGACGAGATAGCTCGGTGAATTGATATTTGGCGATCGCGGAGACCACCGCTGGCTTTTCTCCTTTGTCTACTGCCGCACAGGTATAGATGCGAGCGGCTTCCATCAGGTAGGTGAGTCCAGCAATACGAGCCAGCGGTTCCTCTACGCCTTCAAAGCGACCAATCGATAGCCCAAACTGACGACG
>DATNPE010000654.1:0-2070 GCA_036703355.1 Allocoleopsis sp.
GAGGGCTGCTGCATCCAAAGGATCAATTGCTGCTGACCGATTTCTGTGACGTGGTACAGCTTTTTATCGGGTCGGCCAGTCTGAGCGATCGCTTCTGCCTCAACCCATTGCTGAGCTTCTAGCTTGGCCAACTCTCGATAAATCTGTTGGTGACTGGCTTGCCAGAAAAAACCAACGGAGCCATCAAATCGCTTGGCCAAGTCGTAGCCGCTTTGGGGACTGTCGGTTAAAAGCACCAAAATTGCATGAGCCAGGGACATAGTTTCTTGTCATTGACATATACAAATTATTGCATATAGACTAATTTTGTATTCAACTTGTTGCATATAAACTTAGCAACTCCAAGAATCCCTTACCCTTAAAGCCCGCACCCCCAATCTCAGTCCCCTCACCTCAGGAGCAATAATCATATGATTACTACCGCTCAACCCACACAAACTCAGGCAGCCTGGGCTAAAGCCATTCCCCCCACTAATAGCAATGCGATCGCCCAACCAATTCAGGAATTTGGCCTGACACCGCTATCTGTCATTTCGGGAGCAATTCCCACCGGACTGCGAGGATCTTTGTATCGCAATGGCCCCGCTCGGCTAGAACGCGGTGGCTACGAGGCCCAACACTGGTTCGATGGCGATGGCGCAATCCTCGGCGTGCATTTCACCGATGGTGGTGCGACTGGAACCTATCGCTTTGTCCAGACCGCAGGCTACCAAGCAGAAGCACAAGCAGGGCGGCTAATTTATTCGGGGTATGGCCTGCTGCCTCCCGGTTCCTTCTGGGAGAGATTCACAAAAGGAGTGAAAAATGCGGCAAACACCTCAGTCCTAGCGCTACCTGACAAGCTTTTGGCCCTCTGGGAAGGGGGGCATCCCCATGCGCTCAATCTAGAGAGTCTAGAGACTCTAGGCATAGACAACCTTAATCAGTTGCACAATGGCTTAACTTATTCGGCTCACCCGAAACGCGACCCTCAAACTGGGGACATCTTCAACTTTGGTGTGTCCTACGGCAAAACAGGTCAATTGCACGTTTATCGCAGCGATCAAACAGGTCAAATTCGCCAACAAAATGCGATCGCCCTTGACAGTCTGCCACTCATTCACGATTTCGTTCTGGCTGGGCCGTACCTGATCTTCTGCCTTCCCGCCGTCCGGTTGAACCCTTTGCCGCTTTTACTCAGGCTACAAAGCTACAGTGAGGCTCTGACTTGGCAACCGCAACTCGGCACGCAAATTTTGGTTCTAGACCGAGATACCCTCAATATCATCAGCCGAGGTGAGGCAGAACCTTGGTTCCAATGGCATTTTGGCAACGGCTTTGTGGAAACTGATGGTTCAATTAGTCTCGATATCGTTCGTTACCCAGACTTCCAGACCAACCAACACCTCAAGGAAGTCGCCACTGGGCAAACCCACACTGCCGCCAAAGCCACCCTCTGGCAACTGCGACTCAACCCTCATACCGGAAAAGTGTTGAGCCTAAGCGAACTATTCGATCGCGGCTGCGAATTTCCGGTGGTGAATCCGCAAGACGTGGGGCAAGCCTCCCGGTTTACCTACCTCTCGGTTCACCGTCCTGATATTGATACTCGTCACGAACTATTTGGCGCGATCGCTCGGTTTGATCACCAAACTGGGCAACTCATGACCGCTGACTTGGGCACCAACTGCTACCCGACAGAACCGATTTACGCCCCCGATCGCCATGACCCCAATCAGGGCTGGATTCTGACTGTGGTGTTCGATGGTCATCAAGACCGCAGCGAAGTCCAGATCTTTGCCAGCGATCGCCTGGATGACGCTCCAGTTTGTCGCCTAGCCCTGCCCAGCATCATTCCCCTGGGGTTTCATGGCACCTGGAGACCCACCTAGCCCCAAAATTATTGCAGTGTTACAGCAGGCTCTAGGTTCAGTTGCGCCATCAGCTGGTCAATATCAAAATGCTCCGCCACCATCTGCTGGACGTACTGCATCTTGATTGGCTCATGCAGGCGCACCTGACCAAAGGCGCGGTCAATAATTTCTACCGTGGTGAGGGTGTCGAGATCCACAGAGAGAATCGGAATTTCGA
>DATNPE010000655.1:0-3610 GCA_036703355.1 Allocoleopsis sp.
TAAAATCCCTTCTTCACGCGCTAAACGGCGGCTATAGGCGATCGCGTCTTCATCAAAAACTTGCAGCACTTCATCAATTAGCTCCAGGCGCAAGACGGGAGGAATAAAGCCCGCCCCAATTCCTTGAATTTTATGCTCGCCAGGACGACCACCTGTGAGCACAGCGCTGTTTGCAGGTTCCACAGCAATCACTTGTAGGGTTGGCTTGCGAGGTTTTAGCACTTCCGCAACTCCGGTGATCGTGCCTCCGGTGCCCACCCCTGCCATAAAAATATCGACTTCGCCTGCGGTGTCGGCCCAGATTTCTGCGGCTGTGGTTTCTCGATGAATGCGAGGGTTAGCAGAATTGCGAAACTGCTGCGGCATGAAGGCATCAGGCAGACTCTCGACAATGGCTTCGGCTTTGGCGATCGCGCCTTGCATCCCTTCGCTCGCCGGAGTCAACACCAGTTCTGCCCCATAGCCTTTCAGCATCAATTGTCGCTCTAGGCTCATCATCTCTGGCATGGTCAAGATTAGACGGTACCCTTTAGCCGCCGCCACCATCGCCAGCGCAATGCCTGTATTGCCCGATGTTGGCTCCACTAAAACTGACTTGCCGGGATGAATCAGTCCTTCTACCTCAGCCGCTTGGATCATGCCAATGCCAATTCTGTCTTTGACTGACGATGAAGGATTCATGCCTTCTAGCTTGATGACAATGCGGGCCTGACAGCCTTCCGCTTGGGGAATGTGGTTCAGCTGCACTAAGGGAGTCTGACCAATTAAACCAGTAATATCGTGAGCAATTCGCATCAGATCTATTAATTCTAGGAATAACTCTAGGGGCTAGAGGAGCAGGCGCACACTGAGCCAAAGTTACATTAACTCTATCGACTTACCGTACTTTCGGCAATATCAAGTAGTATAACAACTGGCGGAACTCCTAGTTGTAGGGCGAATGAGGTGGAGCGGAAGCCGATAAATTTTGACTTAACTTCCATTTCGGAAAATACGGTAAGCCGATAGAGTTTTCGTAATTAATCCTCTAGTATGTAAAATACTGTAAGTTTATCAAGATACCGTGTTTTGCATGAACAATCTCAACGGGGCAACTGAGCAGCCTGAGCAGCAGGGCAACCCGGAGCAACCCTCCTTTTGGCAAATGGTTCAGACGCAACTCAGGGGCATGACGCCCAAAAAACTGCGAGGCGGACTGCTAGTGGTGATTGGTTATTTGCTGTCGCCGCTGTGCTGGTGGAATGATTTAATCTTCAATCTGCCCGTGGCGTATGTTTTTGGCTATGTTTGCAGCCTGTTTTCGGACACCTTGTTTACACCGGGCTTAATCGCAGGCTATTGGCTTTCTAACATCATTGGCATTCTGATGATGCAGTTTGGCGCGGCGGATATGCTGCAACAGCCAAAAGAACAAAACTTGCAAAAAGAATTGTTCATAGGTGTCGCATCTTCAACGGTTTACACGTTGGTCATTTTGGCCTTGATGCAGTTGAAGATTCTCGACGCTCCCGCTCTGCTTTCTGATTTAAGATCCCTTGACTTCAGCTCACTGCTGCAACTGGTGACGCTAGACAATCGCTGATCAGCTCTACTGTTTGAAGTGATAAGTAAAGTGCTGAGTGCTGTTCGCGAAGCGTGCGCGTAGCGCGTAGTGCTGAGTGCTGTTCTTGTAGTGTGTGCATGGGCTGAAATCTGTTTGATACAAAATTTTCAGCGTTTGACTTGTCTTCACTATCTTCAATAGTTGAAGCGATCGCACCTTTTCTACTCTGACCTTTGCTGAAGCTGAGCCAGCTTGCGCGTCAGGATTCTATCAACATTCTATTTCTGACCATCATTGCACTACCAACCTCTAAGCAGCGACTCAGCTGATAGGGAGGGTTTTGTTCGTGTGTTGACTCAAAAAAGATTCAATTTAGTGATGTTTCGCGATCGGCATTTAGCTGAATTCAGACTCCTGTCTCCTTAATTCTGTCTCCTTAATTCTTGAACCCTTTATGTAAGGCAACAGTATGAATTACCTTCTACTATCATGCCTGAGTTTTTTTGTGGGAATTGTAGTCGGTTTAACCGGAATTGGCGGCGCTTCCCTGATTACCCCCATGTTGATTTTCATCTTTCAGGTTCCCGCCTCGATCGCAGTCAGCTCTGATGTGGTTGCTGCCACCTTGATGAAAGTCACAGGGGGCTGGAAGCATTGGCAGCAAAAGACGCTGGATATGGCTGCGGTCAAATGGTTGGCGATCGGTAGTGTCCCAGGGTCGCTCATGGGTGTAGGTTTGCTGCACTGGTTAAGACAGACAGGAGAATTTAATCTGGATGCAGTTTTGCTCCGCTTGATCGGCGTTGCCATTTTGATGGTGACTTTGGCGGCACTACTCCAACTGTTACTGCTCACTTTTGTCCCCACTTTGAAGTATCCTGCTCTGCCCAAAATTGATTTAGAAGCGACTTCAGGACGGATGGCAGCGATCGCAATTGGTGCCATCTTAGGTTGTATTGTTGGCCTCACCAGTGTCTCCTCTGGCTCTATGTTTGCCCTAGCACTGATTGCCTTCTTTCAGCTAGAGGCTCGCAAGTTAGTCGGCACAGATCTGGTTCAGGCGGCCATCCTCCTCGGCTTTACCTCCCTAGGGCACCTCAGCCTAGGGACAGTTGACTGGAGCCTAGTAATACCGATATGGATCGGATCATTACCCGGCGTGTTGGTAGGAACCAAGCTCTGCCAAATCGCTCCCCAACGAGCCTTACGCTTCGTCGTTTATATGGTCTTGGTTATGGTGAGTTGGAAATTAGCACATCACGTCTAGAGGGCCAATATCCTCAATATCAACCGACTTTTAGACCAACGTACTAGACAACTTATGTCTGGCTGTTCACCTTCAGTCTCTATTTTTCTAGCATTCCATGTCTTCTCAACCAACTTTGCCATCTCACTTGGGAAAACTCCTCCAAACCTTCAGTCGCTTTGTCCAACTATGGCTTGGCACTCATTGGCGATCGCTATTGCTGCTCTTTTTGGGAGTTTTTGTACCGCTGCAACTTTTTCTACTGCTAGCGGCTCAAATTCAGTTTCAAGAGGGAGGTCTGTCTTGGGATGTCTCAATCTTGACAGCAATTCATGATACCGCTCAGGCGAAACTAGATGCCATTGCTCTGACGCTGACTCAGTTTGGCACGCGCTGGGGAGTCTTTCCCCTCTCAGTAATCTTAATTGTGGCAATGTTTTTTTGGAAACGCTGGCGATCGCTGATCTATCTCTTGATCACCTTGCCCGGAGCCATGATCATTAATCGCACCGCGAAGGAATTCTTGCATCGCGTCCGCCCTCATCTCTGGGAATCGAGATTTCCACCAGAACCAGAATTCGCCTTTCCCAGCGGTCACGCGATGGCGAGTATGGCGTTTGTGGCATCTTTGGTGGTGCTCACTTGGGGGAGTCGCTGGTGTGGTTGGGTAGCGACTTTTGGCAGTGTGTTTGTGGTGGCGATCGCTTGGACTAGACTCTATTTGGGCGTTCATTATCCTAGTGATATTGTGGCAGGGTGGATGGTTTCGATTGCTTGGGCGATCGCAGTCAGCCTGGTAGTTAGACCGCACTTGGCCAAGT
>DATNPE010000656.1:0-5649 GCA_036703355.1 Allocoleopsis sp.
TCAGAGCTAGGCGTTACGGCTGAAACCATTACCCTGACCGATAGCGTTTCCACCGGATGCAATATTGCACTCTGGGGCACCGATTGGCAACCAGGCGATCGCATTTTGATTACCGACTGCGAGCATCAAGGCGTGATTGCGGCGGTCCAAGCGATTCAACGGCGGTTTGGTGTGGCGGTGGATATGTGCCCCTTGATGGCGACTTTGAATAGCGGCGATCCTGTGGGGGCGATCGCGCAGCACCTCACGGCTCAGACTCGCCTGGTTGTTCTCAGTCATATCCTCTGGAATACAGGCCAGGTGCTTCCCCTAGGAGAAATTGTGGCGGCTTGTCATGCCTACCCCACTCAGCAGCATCCGGTACGAGTTTTAGTGGATGCAGCGCAATCGGTGGGGGTGTTACCGCTGGATCTAGCAACCCTAGCAGTCGATTTTTATGCGTTTACAGGCCATAAGTGGTGGTGTGGTCCTGCTGGGGTGGGGGGGCTGTACGTGCGACCAGCAGCCCTAGAAACATTGCAACCGACTTTTATTGGCTGGCGAGGCATCACGACAGACGCTCAGGGTCAACCCGCCGGATGGGAGCGAGGCGGCAAACGGTTTGAGGTGGCGACTTCTGACTATGCACTGTACCCCGCTTTACGGGTGGCGATCGCGACTCAGGCAGAATGGGGTTCGGTAGAAGCTCGTTATCAGCGGATTCAAGCGTTGAGTGCCTATCTTTGGCAACAACTGAGGGAGTTACCTACGATTCATTGCTTGCGGGTCACACCACCAGAGGCAGGTCTGGTTTCCTTCCAACTGCGTGAGCAGGAGACAGGGCGATCGCATCGTCAACTGGCTCAGTTTCTAGAGAGCCAAGGGTTGATGGTGCGGACAATCCTCAATCCTGATTGCGTCCGAGCTTGTGTGCACTATCTGACCCTAGAATCGGAGATCGATCGCTTGGTGGCAGGCATACAGCAATTTTGTCAAACAGTGGGTCAAACGGTGGGGTAGTTAGGAGCGCTTAGGCATGTCACGACCTGTTTTATATGTGGCGATTACCAATCACGGTTTTGGTCACGCCACCCGTGCTGCTTCGGTAGTGGCAGAAATTCAACGGCTTTGTCCAGAGATTTTGGTGGCAATGGTGACGACGGCTCCCCGGTGGTTGCTGGAGTCCTACGTCAGCGGCGATTTCATTCACCGTCCCCGTGGTTTAGACGTCGGGATTATCCAAAGTGACAGCATCACGATGGATAAAGCGGCGACGCTAGAGAAACTGCAACACATCCGGGCGCAAGAGCGATCGCTGATTGCCTCAGAAGTGAATTTTATGCAGCAGAATCGAGTGGGGTTGGTGTTGGCAGATATTCCTCCCCTGGCTGCCAAAATTGCCCAAGCCGCTGGAGTGCCTTGCTGGATGATGAGCAACTTTGGTTGGGACTTTATTTATCAAGCTTGGGGCGGCGAGTTTATTGAGATTGCCGATTGGATTCGGAGTTGCTTCCAGCAGTGCGATCGCCTGTTTCGTCTGCCTTTCCACGAATCGATGAGCGCCTTCCCCACCATTACCGATGTAGGTTTAACCGGAGGCTCGCCTCGATTTGATTTAGATCAGCTCCGTACTACCTTCAACCTCACTGCACCACCAGAACAAACTGTTTTGCTGACCTTTGGGGGATTAGGTTTGGATCAAATTCCTTACCAGAATTTGCAGCGCTTCCCCGATTGGCAATTCATCACCTTCGATCGCCAAGCTCCAGATTTACCGAATCTACGCCAAGTCACCGATCACCAATACCGTCCAGTGGACTTTATGCCCCTGTGTGGCCGTTTGGTTTCCAAACCGGGATATAGCACCTTTGCCGAAGCCTGCCGCCAAGATTTGCCGATTATCACCATCACGCGCGATGACTTTGCCGAGTCGCCCGTGTTGCTAGCAGGCATCCAAGATCATGCTCAACATCAAATTCTGCAACCTGATGAGTTTTTCCACGGCGACTGGGAGTTTCTGCCCCAAGCCCCCCAACCGCCACGGCAATCTGAAGCAGTGAGAACCGACGGCAATCAGGCGATCGCTGAAGCAGTAATTCAACACTTGGCTAAATAAATCAATAAATTAATTCAACCCACGACTCAAGATTCATGCGCCACTATCAACGTTTCTTGACGATTAAGACCGCAGGCAAATCCCTGGCTAAAATCACCCCCAAAATTCAAGCGATCGTGGCGGAGTCAGGGATTGAAACGGGACTCTGCACGCTGTTTCTGCGGCACACCTCAGCCAGCTTACTGATTCAAGAAAACGCTGATCCAGACGTGCTGGAGGACTTAGAAAACTTTTTTGCCAAGCTCGTCCCCGAAGATAGCCAACGCTACATCCACAGTGCCGAAGGCCCAGACGACATGCCTGCTCACATTCGCACGGCTCTCACCCACAGCTCCGAGCAAATCCCTATTTCTCAAGGGCGCTTAGTTTTGGGCACCTGGCAAGGCATTTATGTCTGGGAACACCGCCAACGCAGCCATACGCGAGAGCTGGTAGTGCATATCACCGGAGAGTAGACTGATGGCTGTTTTCACCTCCTGAGCCCCAAATCTGGCAGGAATAAGAATGCAAGTTCCTGTCGCACTTCTACGGGATTCTAGCCATACAAAAGCGATCGCCACGGTACTTTCGCGGTATCTCTGGTTTTTAGTTTTCTATAGGATGAACCCGGAAAATGTTGCGTCCTCTGGGGCGATCGCCATATGTCAAGTTTGTCCCCCAAAAGATCGCGATTGGTTTGGCCACGGATCAGCTCCAAACGAATTTGCCCCAAAAGCATTTGGCTGAGCTATGCCGCCTTGTTTGCGGTCTTGTGGACAGTGCCTCCGGTTTTCCATTACGTTAAGCAAGCGCAGCGGGGTCATCCGTTGGATGCTCATTATTTTTGGGCTGAACTATCTCCCCAAAAAGTTTTGCAGTTGGGTCTCTATAACGGTCCTGGCGGTCGTCACTGGAAGATTGGCCTACCGATCGCCACACTTTGGACGGCGGCTACACCCCGCTCTCTGCCAGAGTTACGAACCTTTGCTCTAGAGGTGATGAACCGCGATCGCCAGTTGAATGGATTGCCTGCCTTAGTCGAAGATCCGCTCCTCTCCCAAGCGGCGCAGCTTCATACCCAAGACATGATGAACCGTCACTACTTTGACCACAAATCTCCAGAAGGTGACACACCAACAGGGCGGTTTCAGGCGATCGGTGGTGATCCGCGAGTGGGAGTCGGTGAAAACATCATTTATGTTCAAGAATCCAGCACGGGGCTGACTTATCGTGATATTGAGATGTTTCAGAAAAGCTGGATGTACAGCAATGGCCATCGAGCCAATATTTTGCAGCCAGAGTATGTCAAGTTTGGCTATGGTGTGGTGATTGACCCTGCTTCAGGCCGTAAATTTGCTGCCCAAGAGTTTTCTGTGCCACCTGCCACTCCCTAGGCAACCATCGGCTGACTCAGTACCAGGAATACACCCAACTTTTCAACTTTCTACTACCTTTTAAACAGATGGGAACAAGCCGCGACAGATCCCTTCTACCAACTTGTCTTGCTTGTAGCTTGGCCAACCTGGACTGCTGCCAAACATAGCCCTCGTTTGCCACCTCATCGCTCATCGTTTGCCTATGTTGAACTTGTCATCATCCGAGACCATGCCTTATCGTTTCTGGCCGCAATCGGGAGTAGCAAGCTTCCCAGCTCGAATTCGGGCCTCGTTATCGCAACGCTCTCAGAGGTGGGTACAGGGCCTGTTGTGCGGTGCTGCTGTTGCCCTCAGTTGCACTTTTGCTAACCCTGGTCAGGCAGCAGAGCGGCTGACGTTACGCCTCGGCCCTTTTCAGCAAACGATCGCGATCGCAGATTTGGAGCAATTTGCCCAAACGGGAAAACTTTCTCCAGCCCTTAAGCCCTACGCCCTACTGCTCACCCCTGACGTTCGCAAAGCCTTAGCCGATCGCCTGGAACTAGACCCAAATATTGGCGATCAGGTCGTGAACGAGCTGTTACGCTCGCCCGCTGGGCAAAGAATGTTGACAGCCCTGGGCGTGGCCATTCCAGACAGTACCGTCGAACAACTCCAAGCCGCTGTGACCTTGGCAGCGCGTCAGGCCAATGGTTTGAGTGTCTTAGCAATCTTGAGGGCTTTTCCTCAAGAAACGGTCACCGTTGATGTCAGCTCCATTGCCGCGATCGCCTCTCAGCTGAATTTTTCCTACTGGGAAAGTCAAGCCCTCAGCCCGATTTTGGAGCGAGAGTTGAAGGTAAATTCCACCTTTACTGCTCCCTTCGACCCCACCGTGTCGGGCCCCCAAACGGTCGAGCAAAAAACCTTGGTGCTGCGCGATCGCCAACGCCAACGTACCCTGCCTGTAGATCTTTACTGGAGCGATCGCCCAGAAGGCCCCTTAGTCGTACTTTCCCACGGGTTTGGAGCCAATCGGACTTTTTTGGCTTATTTGGCGCGCCATTTAGCCTCCTACGGACTCACCGTGGCAGCGATCGAACATCCCGGTAGCAATATGGCTTGGCTAGCGAGTCCTTCACCCGGAATGGCCCGCGATACTCTACTTTCAGCCGCCGAATTTGTGGAACGGCCCGGAGATGTCAGCTTTTTGCTCGATCAACTGGCTCAACTCAATCAACAGCCTGGAGCGTTACAGGGCAAGTTTAATACCAGTCAGGTGAGTGTCATGGGGCACTCTTTAGGGGGCTACACTGCTTTAGCTTTAGCAGGTGCGGAGCTGAATGTGGAAGGGTTGCGCCAGTTTTGCCAAGAGCGTATTCCCCTGGGCTTGTCGCCTGCCGACTGGTTGCAATGCACCGCGATCGATTTACCCAAGCCTCGGTTGCAGCTGCGCGACCCCAGAGTGGTGCAGGCGATCGCGCTCAATCCAGTGGTGGGTCGTCTATTTGGTCCTGATGGGCTAAAACGAGTTGCCACACCCACGTTGATTTTGACGGGTACCGAAGATAATCTCACGCCTACTCTCACCCACCAGTTACAACCCTTTGCTCAGTTGCCCCAGCCCAAGTATTTAGTGACGGCGATCGGGGGTACGCATTTGAGTGTGGGTGATCCAGCCAATTTTAGTGATTTGATTACCCAAAGCACCTTAGTCAGAGAACGCCAGGGCCGAGAAACCGCTAATCTCCGTCAATTATTGCAAGGTGTCAGTCTAGCGTTTATCAAGCAGCAAACTCCAGAAGCCCAGCGCTATCAGCCATTCCTCACCGCTGGTTACGCTCAATCGCTCTCCACCGCTCAAATTCCCCTACGTTTGAACACGCAACTGCCCGCCAGCTTAGGGCCTTGGATGAAAGTTGCCGCGCTGCCACCACAGCAGTTACATACAGAAGTTGGGCAGCGAGTTTCTACCCTGGCTTACTATTTTGTTGCTTGCAACTCGGTGCTCTACACGGTCAGCGCTTCTTTTGGCAGTTCCATGTGGCAGCTTGGTTCACGGCGTCAAGTTTCGGGTTGATGGCGCTGATAAAACCTCCAATGGTTACAATCCAGCGTGACGAGAAACCAGTTTGTACACTGGAAGTAGGATCTAGCAAACGAGCCGCGGTGCCAGGGAGTTGATAACTTCACAGCTCATACGGGTTATTCAGCCTGAGG
>DATNPE010000657.1:0-5456 GCA_036703355.1 Allocoleopsis sp.
TCGCTGAGATAATTCTCCAAATTGACAAACTTCAATAAGCTGGGAATTTCTGAAAATTCCACCAATAGATCAACATCACTAGTTTCTGTCTGTTCTTGCCGCACATAAGAGCCAAAAATTCCTAGTTCACTAACTTTATAGTGCTCCTGTAGCACAGCCTTATGCTGTACCAACCGGGAGCATGTCAGTTTTGCAAACCGATTAGACCATTGAGGTAAGCACAACGGTGAGCTAGCACTTGCGGCACATTCTCACGCTTCCACTGCGCGCCTGATATTTGAACGCGACGGTCAATTTGCTTGATAGTCGATTCAACCGCACCCGAACCAACCGAGCACAACCCTTCCGCTTGGAAGTAATCGTAATTCACAATGCGGTGGCGATGTTTGTGGAGATACTCACAGAAGTTCTGTGCCTGTTTTTTCTGAACGTCTTCAAACAAGAGAATGGTGTCATCCACTTGCCCCAGCCACAGCAAAGCTTCAGCTTGATGGAGACGCTTGAGCGAACCGCCGACCTTGTAGAGATTCTCTTTGAGATGATACCAATCGAGGATCTCTCGACGACACTCGGTGGTGGCAATTTGACCCACTAGGTTCCAGACTCCGTCATGGCCATCTCCTAGACAGGTCAAGGGATTTTCTAAAGCTTGAGCATTGACCCAGTCAATCAGTTGAGCATTGTTTTGAAAGTTAGCCACCCTGCCCTGTTCGGTGGCAACGGCTTTGTAATCTCGCCATTGACAGGCCTCTCCCAACGGCGTTCGCACTCGTACCTTCCCCCCATCTACACCGAGTTCTGCAATAGGCTGCTGTGCCGTTGGCAACTCAAACCTCTGATGATGGACCAAACGTTGCTGAGTTTTAGCCGGAATGCGAATCCCGGTGAGATAAGCCACATCTCGCTCTGCCTGCTCATAGGACATATTGGCACTTAAGCGCAGACAGCAGTTCTCTAGATGCGGACTTAACTGTCGGTAGGACGCAACTGCCAGTTTTTTCGCTTGGCCCGTGGTGACTTCTAAATCTCCCAGTGTACTTTTTAGCCTTCGCACTCTTCCTGCTTGCGTGCCGCTAACCGCTCGGATAAAAAACGCCCTAATTCTGGACTGACATGGGCTTGAATCTGCTCTCGCAGCGTCAACTCAATGCCTTCGAGCGTTTTCATCGCTTCCGGGTCACTTTCGTCGTACAGAATTTGAGCGATCGCTTCGAGATGAACTTTGAGGGCTTGGGCTTGAGCAGGAGTCATGTCAGGAGTTGCAACCGTGAGTTGCCTCTATCCTGACTCATTTCACCGAACCTCGCAAAGGTGACATGCTCCCGATTTACTGGGATGGTAAAGAATACAACTCATTGCAAACTTCGGATTAATTCAACTAACGGCCCAGCCGATTGGGAATACCTTCGCAGCCACCCATAATCGTGTTTCTGGTTTTAGAGCCACCCCAGGCACAGCAATAGCAGCGCTGTTCTTCTGACAACTTGACCCCTGTAAAGTCAGTGTTTTCTACCACTGCTCCAGTGTGAAGACCAGAACGGTAGTCGGGTGGTTCAGTGCGGCTGCGGGGCGTGGCAGTATCTAGATGACCATAAAACAGGCGGGTACCTTCTAGATCAGCTTTTTGCAGCTTGGCTTCATACAAAATTGCTCGCGCCAGATTTGCCTTGACCAAATCACAGTGGTTGAGATTTGCTCGGACCAAATTGGCTTCACTCAAATCAGTCCAACGCAAGTCTGTATTTGCTAAGTTTGCACCAGCTAGCATGACCCCCAAATCAATCACCCGCACGCCGTGAACGCGGTCTTCTTCGTAGCCACCTGTACCATCCAAAATGGCTCGACCGAGGCGGCGATCGCGCTTCAGAGGCGTCAACAACTTCGCCCGCGATAAGAAGCGAACGATTTTAGCTTTTCCTCCCGCATCAACACTACTTAGGATTGCGGCGGTACGACCTTCTGCGATCGCCCGTTCTTGGGGCCAGTCTTCTAGCAAGCCTTGCTCATCCAACACCAGATCCGAAATGCCCTGAAAGTAGGTGTCAATGGTTTGCTGCTGGGTGATGATGTTTTGCTGAATCGTCAGGTCTTTAGAAATAACGTACTGTCGCCACGCAATGTAAACTGCCAAAACTGCAATCAAGATTTGGCCTAGCGCCCCAAAAACTTCCCCTAAGGCTCCAACTGCGTCCCAATTGAGCTGGCTAACCCAATCGTTGAGGCGCTGTCCGAAGCCACTGAGTTGATATAAACCAACTAAAGCTGCAACCAGTCCTACCATGCCGATTAAGGCTGCTCGCTCTTGAGGAGGCAGTAGCTCTGCGATCGCAGGTTGCCAGATGGGCCAGACTAGCTGCAAAGACAAAATCAGGGCAACAAGCGCACCCGCCCAGCCAAACCAAGCATTTTCTAAAGCAAACCCGACCAGCATGATGGCGATCGCTGCCAAAATCATCACTGGAGTTGCGGCAGTCGTATTGGAGGGAGTTCCTAAACTCCATTGCGATGCAGAATTGGCTCGCACCACAGGAGTGCGGGACTTTTGCAAAGAATTGCCGCTTAAGGCTCCTAGGGACTGGTTTGCCGCCAAGTTTTCCTGAAAAGGCTGGTTACTGCCCGTACCATTGAGGCTATGGGCTCCAGGAAGAGAGTCAGCCGAAGTCGGTTCTGGAGCCGAGGCTGGAGAATGAGACTGAGATGAATTGGGATTGTTGGTCATGCAGTTAAGGTATTGAAGCCTCAGTGACTTCGGGCATGGCTACTTGTATCCAAAATAGTAGCCAAATTTTAGGTAGGAAGCGATCGCGCTAAAAATTAAAACTCCAAGCCGCAGCTGCTACACATCCCCACCCAATTAAAAACGCTACACCTCCCAACGGTGTAATCGCACCCAGCCACTTTACCCCTGACAGACTCAACGCATACAAACTGCCCGAAAACAGCACAATTCCCGCTAGAAACGCATATCCCGCTGCATTCAGCAAAGTCGAGGGAATTGCCACTTGTGTGAGCAACACCGCCACCAGCAACAAAGCCAAGGCATGATACATCTGATAGCGCGAAGCCGTCTCAAATATCTCTAAAGCCCGATCGCTCAATTTATCTTGCAAAGCGTGAGACGCAAACGCTCCCGCCGCTACTGCTAACCCTGCCAAAATTGCCGCGATCGCCAAAAAGATCCGAACCATGCCAATTCCTCAAACACATCTATGCTTTATGCTAGCGAGCCTGACTTATGGGAGCGATCGCCAGTTGTCTGAGTTCAGTGGGACGGAACCAGCCTCCAACAATCTCACGGCTTTCAGGTCAAACTCATAGGCAATACTGCCGCGATCGGTGACATCAAACGTCGCGCCAAATTCCCTGGCTTTGGCATCTAAATATTGCTTGGCTTCTGCCCCCGAAAGTTTGGCTTCCATTGCCAATTCCAAGACGGTGACAGAGCCATGACCTTGCTTGAGGAGATGATAAAAGATGGCTTGCAGGCGATCGCGTTCTTCCTTCTGGTGTTGGCGATAAAGTCCCCAAGCCAGCCAAGCGCCCCAGGCAGTGAGGGGGATGCCGCCGACCAAACAACCGATCGCCTGATCGCGATCGTCCTGAGACGCATTTTTGTCAGGCAGCACTGCAACCGGGACGACCAGAAACAACAATCCCCAGGTGAGCAGAAATCCTGAAGCTAGCTTTCTGAGCAGTTTCATGGGTTGAGCACATCTCCTAGACAGTGATTAATCCAGTCGGTAGCGGATCAAGGCACGAACCATCTTGGCAGATAAGTTTAGGTCCTGAGCGATCGCTTGTTCCAGTTCGGCAAACTGCGTGATGGGATATTCAAACTCCAGCTCCTTCAGCGGTGAACCTGCCGTTTGAATAGTGACCTCTGTATTGCCTAAGCGTCGATCCACCTCGGCATCGATCGCTAGCACTGAAAAAGTCAGCCTCAGTTGGATTTGCTGCGGCGTTGCATCGAGTTGAGTTGCAGTTGCATGGGTTTGGCTCAATACTTGATGATTAAGCCACTGTGAGCCATACCAAAGAACAACTGTCATGCAAAGCAGTGGTAAGCCAAATTCTAGCCAGCGTTGAGCCAGACGCACCCACCCACGAAGTTGAGCCATAGACACAATCCGAAACCTCAAGAAATGCAGCACTTCAACTAGAAAGTGACTCCATGAAAATTTTATTTGTCGAGGACGATCTGATCCAACTCGAAGCATTGGCCGCAGCCCTGACCAAGGCAGGACATATTGTGGATGCGGTGGCGGATGGCGAAACCGCAGATTGGCTCATCGTCGAGCGAGAGTATGATTTAGTGATTCTAGACTGGATGTTGCCCTATGTCAGCGGTATTCATCTGTGTCAGCGCTACCGTCAGGCAGGCAAAACCGCTCCGGTGCTGTTTTTGACGGCCAAAGATGCGATTTTAGACAAAGTCACAGGCTTGGATGCGGGTGCTGATGACTATTTGGTCAAGCCTGTGAATCTCACGGAGCTACTGGCACGGGTGCGAGCATTAGGACGGCGATCGCCCCTTTGGCAAGGAGATGTGTTGCAACTGGCAGACTTAGCGCTACATCCCAACACCCTCACCCTCCAACGGCACGAGACAGAGGTACAACTTTCAACCCGCGAATTTCAGTTAATGGAGTATTTCATCCGCCATCCTCGGCAAATCCTGACGCGCGATCAGATTGAACAGGCGCTTTGGGAATGGCAGATGCAACCGGAGAGTAAAGCGGTGGTAATTTTGGTGCATCGTGTGCGGCAAAAGTTACAAGCCGTCAGAGCCGAAGATTGGCTGCAAACGGTCTATGGCACAGGCTACCGATTCGCTCCTCCAGAAATGCTGTAACTGCTATGTTCGATCGCAGCCGTGAGAATTTAGCTCGTTGGTTTACGCTCTCGATGGGGAGCATTTTGCTCATATTTGTAACGCTGCTTTACCTGAGAGAAGCCCGCGATCGCTTGAGTTTCTTTGACCAGACGCTCTACAATACCAGCCGCATGATGGCCGCAGGCGTAGAAGAGATCACCTATCAAGACCAACGGCAAATCGATCTAGAAAATGTGCCTTTGTTGGGGAGTGATGCAACTCGCATTGAAACCGACCTGTTATTTGCTCGCTGGTACCGTCCAGACAAGCAATTGTTGCAGTTTGTGGGGCCGATTCCTCCAGAGCAGTTGAGCAGCCTCTCTGGATTTGAAACTCTAGTAGATGCGGAAACGGATCAGACAAGAGGACGATTACGACAGCTCACCTTGCCTGTATATCGGCAGGGACGGTTGCTGGGATATCTGCAAGTTGCAGCTTCCTTAGCCCCTGTTGAAGCCCCTTTACGTCAATTGCAGTTGTTTTTGGTGATTGGCGTGCCGCTCACCCTCGCGGCGATCGCAGGTACAGGCTGGCTGCTGGGCGGGATGGCGATGCAACCAATTCGGCAATCCTATCAGCAGTT
>DATNPE010000658.1:0-2274 GCA_036703355.1 Allocoleopsis sp.
CGTGGTGAGTGCCATTATATTGCTGTACCCCAGTTACGACCAGCGCTTTCCTGACACCAAATATAAAGAAGGGCAAGCCCCGGCGCTCTATCAGTTCTTGCAAAAAACGTCCAAAGATAGCTTGGTGGCCTCCCTCTCAGAAGAAGCTAACTTTGTGCCTTATTTTGGTCAGCGGCCTGTTTTGGTGGGCCGAGAGTATGCGCTGCCGTTTCATCAGGGGTACTACAGTCAATTTCGCCAAAGAGTGACAGATCTGCTGCAAGCTCAGTACAGCCCCAGCTCAGAAAATGTTAAACAGTTTATTCAACAGTACGGCATTGACTATTGGCTGCTCGACCAAGAAGCCTTTTCCCCCCACTATCTATCCAGCAATCGTTGGTTCCAGCAGTTTCAACCTGTAGTTGGTGAAGCCCAAACTCGATTAGAGCAAGGGGTTACGCCTGCGATCGCCCCCATCGTGCCCCGTTGCACTGTTTTTAGTACAGAGCGCTTGATCTTGCTAGATACTGTTTGCGTCGTCACCCTGGCGTCACCCTAGCTAAAGCTCAGCGCGACCATAACGGGCGGTCATGGTATGTGGGTTAGGGTTGGGGTTAGCTCCTGTACTCAACCAAGCCCACAGTTGGTCGCCCCAGGAGAAGTGCCACCATTCATTCATGTGTTGCAGAAACCCCGCACTGTTCATCACCTGCTGGAGCAACTGGCGATTTTGGTGATACTGCTGCGCTTCTGGCTCTGGCTGATCGGCGAAGAAATCTGGAAACGAGCGGGGAGAAATCTCATCAATTGGAGACCCCATCTCGACAGCGACACCGGATGCGTCCACCAAGGTTACATCGACCGCAGCGCCAGTACTGTGGGGTGGTGGCGTGGCAGGGTTTAGATTCGGGACGGCCCAAAACTGATGCACTTGCTGCCAAATAGTTTGTTTCTGAGCATCCGTCAGTTCCTCAAGTTGTAATCCTTGTGCTTGCACGAACTCGGCGAAGGTGTAGTCCACCATATATTGCTGCACCGCGATCGGACGGTAAGCGTCAAATACCTGAATTTTCCAACCTGGGCAACGTTGCTGGAGTTGCTGCTGAGCCTGGAGCAAACGAGCTAATACCTGTTCCCGTAAATAATAGGGAGATTTGCTGCCGTAGGGAGCACCGAGTTTTTGGTAAGCATGGAGATTTTCGGTGGCAAATATATCCAGCGGAATCGGCACTAACGGTTCTCCACATTCCGCGATCGCAATCTGCTGATAAGGTTTCATACAACTAAATCTATCGTTTTAGTAGTTTAAAAACAGTTACAAAGATTGTGAAATAAAAATTTGATTTCTAAGTAATCCTAACTTTGGTTTGTGGCTTTTACGGAACTGATAGGATGAAATTATAAAGAAATTAAGTGTTTGTTCTGGGTGTTGATTGACATTAATTGGTATTGGATTGCTCAGCATTACACTGGGGGTTTGGTCATTCCTAGAGGTACATTTAATTCATCTGCAAAGAAGCCTCGACTTCTAGACAAAATGTATAAAATTGCAGTTTTGGATGATGATGTTTACTGGAGTTTATCAGTTCAAAGATTCTTGAGAAAAGAGTTTTTGGTAACCATTTTTACAGATCCTAATCACTTCCTTGAAGTAGTGGGCCAATACGATTTAGTGATTGTGGATTTTGTGCTTGCTCCTCAGTCTGACGCACAAAATAAGCTGGATGGCTACGGCATTATTTACCGCTTAAAATCATCTCTAGAGCATCCTCCCCTCTGTCTTTTAGTTTCTGGCTGGCTCGATCGCAATGATTTGGCAACCATCAGCCAACGACCTTACTTTATGGCCGATGATCTAGCTACCAAAGATGCAGGTTTAGAGGCGATTTTGGCTAAGGTGAGGCAACTGCTAGGGACTTCTGTACCGCAATCGCCTTCGTACTCCCAATCCTAGACTTCAGACTTCTCAACCTTGCAGCATTCCTGCAATGAGGAGACTATGATGGAGAGCTAGATGGGAAGCCTCTGCTGCCCGTTAAACTCTTCTGAACATTCAGCGGATTCAGTTTCATGGAAACAGTAGGTACAACAATTGGCAGCTACGCTCCAGACTTTGAACTCCCAGGAATCGATAATGCGGTGCACCATCTTGCCCGTTATCTGGAGCGATCGAAAGCAGTAGGGGTGGTGTTTATGTGTAACCATTGCCCCTATGTCAGGCTCTACCTAGACCGTCTGAAGCAGATTCAAGCCACCTTTCAAGGCCAAAAGTTTACCTTAATTGGCATCAACGCC
>DATNPE010000659.1:0-4581 GCA_036703355.1 Allocoleopsis sp.
CGGACTTTGCTCCTTTCTCATGAGATTGAAGAACGTCAGCGAGTTGAAAACGCCCTGCGGCAGAGTGAAGAGCAACGCAGGCTGACGATAGACTTCACCCATATTGGCAGTTGGAACTGGAATATCGTGGAGGATACAGTAGACTGGAACGATAACCACGCCCGATTGCTGGGATTAGCCCCAGGTGAAGTTGAGAGTAGCTATCAGGCATGGCGCGAGCGGGTTCATCCAGAAGACATCGAGCGAGTCGATCAAGCTGTTGCGGAAGCTCTGGAAAACTGCACCGACTATGAAGCTGAATATCGAGTGATGCACCCGAATGGCAGTATTCATTGGTTAGTGGGTCGAGGTCGAGGCATTTATAACCAAACTGGACAGCCTGTACGAATGCTGGGTGTAATTCTCGACATTAGCGATCGCAAACGCGCCGAAGAAGCCTCAATTCTGGAAGAACGCAACCGCATGGCGCGAGAAATTCACGATACGCTGGCGCAGTCATTCACGGGTATTATCATTCACGCTAGAACTGCTGCTAACAAGATAACAGTAGACCCAGAAAAAGCTCAGGCTCACCTGGATCAAGTCCAGAACTTAGCCCAAACTGGACTCTCAGAGGCACGCCGCTCTGTAGAGGCGCTACTGATCGTTCTTCTAGTCACAATGGCTTTGGTTTATTAGGGATGGCAGAACGGGTCGATCGCATTGGGGCACAGCTCCAGATCCAGAGTACCCTTGGACAAGGGACAGAAATCGTGATGTCCGTGAATCAGGAAAAGCCATCATGAGCCAACCTAATGCCATTCGTGTTCTGGTTGTGGATGATCATCCCGTTGTACGTCAGGGTTTGGTTGCGATGCTGGAAGAAGCGCCAGATATCCTTGTTGTTGGACAAGCTGGGAATGGTCAGGAGGCACTCGCCGTCTTTCGTCAACAGCAGCCAGATGCAACTTTGATGGACTTGCGAATGCCACAGATGGATGGAGTCGCTGCGATTACTGCCATCTGCACCGAGTTTCCTGCCGCTCGGATCATCGTATTGACGACTTACGAGGGCGATGAAGACATTTATCAGGGATTGCGGGCAGGAGCCAAAGGATATTTACTCAAAGATGCCGATCCGGAAGAATTGCTGTCTGCGATTCGTACAGTTCAAAAAGGACAGAAGCACATTCCACCCCGCGTCGGTGCTAAACTCCTGGAGCGCATGACGAGTCCAGAATTAAGCGATCGCGAGTTACAGGTACTTCAACTCATTACAACGGGCAAGAGCACCCAAGCCATTAGCAAGGCTCTACATATTACTGAACGCACGGTCAACTTTCATATCAATCATATTTTAAGTAAGCTGGGTGTAGAGGATCGCACTCAAGCCGTGATCGTTGCATTAAGGCGGGGCATTGTTAGCTTGTAGCGTCATACCTGACAAATTTGTCAGTTTATCAGTTGCCTAATTTGTCAGCTTATCTTCTGAACTTTTTCTCAGCGACAAAATCGACTTAACTCTCTAAATTGAGAGTATGCAACAGATAACAGAGTGACATCGGCCTACCCAATTGTGAAAGAAGTTTCATAGCAATCATCTGTCTCTACCTGCTGCACTCCTTTCCTAAGAGGTGCTTTCATGAGCCTCGGTGATTATAATCGGTTGCTTGTGCCAATTTCTGAACAAGATAATATTCAGGGATTGGCGAGCGCTTTAGTGGCACTCGTTGAATATGGTGACTATCAATGTCCTACTTGTGGCGAAGCTCACCAATTAATCAAGGCGATCCAGCAACAGCTCAACGACTTGTGCTTTGTATTTCGCCACTTTCCACAGCCGCAAATACATCCTTATTCCCAACGTGCAGCCGAAGCTGCTGAAGCGGCAGCCGCCCAAGGTCAGTTTTGGCAAATGCATGACATTTTGTTCACCCATCAACAAGAGTTAGGAAACGATCATCTTGTGGAGTATGCCAATAATTTAGGACTTGATATTCCCCAATTTTTGCAAGATATATCCAGTCAAATACATATCAATCGCATCAATCAAGATATCGAAAGTGGATTACACAGTGGAGTAACGGCTGCCCCAGCACTGTTTATTAATGGAATTCGCTATATCGGTCGCTGGAATATTGACCAGTTGATGGCAGCAATTGTCACTGTAAGTAATTGATGCTCCTGGTTTTTAACCCTAACTAATGTCTCCCTGAGGTGAGTTTTATGATATCCATTCTATTGCTGGTTAAAGATGGTTTTGAGTGCTATTCAGTTTTCAACTTAGATTGAAATTTTGGGCGATTCAGATCTATAGTCGCGCTTCAGGACGCTGAAATTGAACTTAACTTAAAACCTATCTTGGAAAACTTGCCTGGTCTAAATTAGCCGAACGTCAAAGAATAGGGATAGTTCATTCGGAATCAGGTGAAACACATTTGCACTGAGCTTGCACGATCAAACACTACGAGACCTGCTCTAGCAATGTGTTCTAAACCGTGAAGTTTAGATAGGGAGACAAACTAATGAGCCGTGATTGGCAATACCTTTACTCCATTGCTATCGATAATCCTGAAAAGTTGCAGAGCCTGCCGCAACACCTCAACAGCTCCAGTTTGAATCATGTATTTACCTATATTGCACAAGAGGTTGCTGAGCGGCTTCAGTCATCTCATGATTTTCCAGTTAATCGAGACAGCAATCCTGATGAGACGATAGCGATTCAAGCGATCGAGCCAGAATACAGGCAAATCATTAGGGAAAACAAATAACTTTCAGTTCGCTACGTCCGAAGCTATTCCAGAAATGAGACAGTAAGCAGCTATGCAAAGAAAAACCAGTTTTGAAAGTAAAGGTCTAAAGTGTTGTGTCACCTTCTACACTCCAGATCGAGTCGCATCCGGCGAGCGCTGTCCGGCCATTGTCATGGCTCATGGAATTGGCTTGACTAAAGAGATGGGACTGCCGCAGTTTGCTAAGCTCTTCTCTCAAGCTGGGTTCGTCGTCTCGCTGTTCGATTATCGCTACCAAGGTGCCAGTGAGGGAGAGCCTCGTGGACAAATGCTCCCTACCGAGCAGCAAGAGGACTTCCGCAATGCCATCACCTGGACTCAACTACAAAGCGAAGTTGACCCTGAGCGCATCGGTCTGTGGGGCTTCTCCTATAGCGGCGGTCACGCGCTGCATCTGGCCGCATTTGATCCGCGCGTGAAAGCGATCGTGGCACAGATGCCTACGGTGAATGCGTTTCTCATCTCCCGGCGCGTGGCCTCCCCACTTCAACTGGAAGAGCTCACCAAGATGGTTTCACTTGACCGGATAAAACGGTATCAAACTGGAGAGGTGAGCTACCTCCCTTTGGTTGCCCCGCCTGGTGAACCCAGCTTCCTTGCGACACCTGACGCATTCGATTGGGTTGAATCGAACAAAAGCGCAAGCGAAGGAAGATGGGAGAATCGGCTCACTTTTGAATCGATTGAACACTGTCTCTATTACGAACCGGCTCCTCACCTAGAGGCGATCTTTCCCACCCCGCTATGCCTGATTACGGGCGAGAAGGACTTTCTTTCACCTGCTGACTTGACCGCCGATGTCCATGCGCGTGCGATGGAGCCGAAGTCTCTGACAATCTTGAAGGGCGGACACTTTGACGGCTTCCAGGGAGAGGGCTTCAAGATTGCAAGTACAACTGCCTTGAGATGGTTCGAGAAATATTTGAAGCAGGCTTGAATCCAAACTTCGGTTGGCATTTACACGTAAACCATTCACTTTTATACAAACAGGAGATTAACAGTGACCACGTTTTCTGGAAAAGTCGCAGTCGTTACAGGTGGAACATCAGGGATTGGTAAGGCCGCCGCGATGTCTCCGACAAGCCGCTTCGCGTCTACGCACTGGCTCAAGCTGGAGCAAACGTCGTTGTTGCAGGTCGTCGGCAAGCTGAAGGCGAAGAAACCATTCGGCTTCTTCAAGCCAGCGGTGGGGATGGCTTTTTTGTCGCGACAGATGTTTCTAAAGAAGCCGATGTGCAAGCTCTGATTGAGAAAACGATGGCACGCTATGGACGACTCGACATTGCCTTCAACAATGCTGGAGTGGATCAAGAGACCACACCTTTACCAGAGCAAACTGAAGCTACCTACGATCGCATCATGGATATCAATGTTAAAGGCGTATGGTTGTCCTTGAAACATGAGATTCCAGCTATGTTGAAAAATGGCGGTGGGGCGATCGTCAATACCAGTTCGGGTCTGGGCTTGGTCGGTGCAGCAGGGGTGCCAATTTACGTGGCTAGCAAACACGCTGTGGAAGGGCTAACAAAATCGGTGGCATTAGAATATGCCTTGCAAGGAATTCGGGTGAATGCCGTCAGTCCAGGACTGATTCAAACCGAGATGTTCGATCGCACTGTCCAAACAAATACAGAATTGATGGAGTATTTCAAAACGACGTTACCAATGGGTCGGATTGGTACGCCCCAGGAAGTGGTAAATGCTGTGCTATGGCTCTGTTCAGACGCTTCTAGTTTTGTCACTGGACAATCGCTCACAGTTGATGGTGGATATACCGCGCAATAACACGCAATAACAGGAGAAGAATAAA
>DATNPE010000660.1:0-5180 GCA_036703355.1 Allocoleopsis sp.
AGCTATGAGCATCCTAGTGTGGCTGAAATGGTCCTGGCAGCGCGATCCACTTGGCCTGACCCAACCTGGCAATTGGTCCATATTTCCAACGGTTGTGATGCTTTCGCGGACCCTCACCACAGCGACTTCATCACCGTCATGCCCAGTTCGTACCGCGATGTGCCCTGGATTGAAATCGAAGCCAAATTAAAAGAGCAGGCGATCGCCAAACTCCGCGAAGAATGGTTATCACCTGCATCTATATCTTCTACTTAATCCAACAAAACTGGACCCCTCCCCGATGCGGAGAGGGGCTTTGAGTTTTTTTCCCCTCTTTCTCCCCATTCCCTACTAGGGAAGGGGGTCGGGGGGTTAGGTCAGATTTAGCTCAATTTATTGAGCCGTAACAGTCGCGTCTGTTTTCACATAATCGGGTAGAGAGTTGCGGAGGCGATCGCCGTACAGTGCCAGCGCGTTACCACCTAATAGCAAACCGAGGTGTTCGCGATCGTAGTCAGCCCCCTCAGCCGCATCCTTGACGCAATCCTTCAGTACGCCGTCCCAGTGGCCGTAGTCACCGGAGAAACAAGGAATGTGCTTACCTGCTTCACCCATGGCTTGAGGCATGTAAGAGGGGCCTGGATCATCCGACTCGTAAGAGGCAAAGATTTGGCCGCGATTGAAGTAGTCTAGTGGGTCACGGTGGCGCAAGTCGTAGTGCTCGTACAAGCTAGCATCATCGATCTTGGCGGGATCGTGTTCAGCGTTCCACAACAGGTCGAATAGGTTCTTCGCTTGGTTAATCAAGTTAACGTTCTGCGCGCCCCGCTCTTGCAGCATCAACTTGGTGAAGTCCATCAGTGAGGGACGGTAGGGGTTCTTGGGATCGAAGTCACGAATCCGCTTTTCCCAGTGCTCGTGGAAAGCGTGTGCGAGGTCGGGAATCCAACCGCAACCACCTTCCAGGAATCCAACCCGCAGAGTGGGGAATTGCTCAAACGCCCCATCAAACACCATCCGCGCCATTGCCATTTGCTGCTGGTTGCGCTGCACAAAAATGTGACCAAGCACAAAGGTTTCCATGTGATCCGCAATCCCGCCGACCATGTAGGAGCCAGGGCCACCGTGGATGCCCAGCGCAATATCCAGGTCTACTGCGGTTTGCAGGATGGGACGAAAGTCAGGATGGCTAATGTTCTTGCAGGTGCGGATCTCGGGGAAAGCATCGGGAGCTTTGGGGTGCGGAATTGGCAGGTTGGGAGCCACAGCCACACCCACCATGCCTAGCTCGTTGACGCAGCGCTTCATCTCAGCGACAGCAGCATCTACGTCTTGGAGTGGAATTACGCCGATGGGTTTGAGGCGGTTGTCAAAGCCACGGCAATCGTCTGCCATGTAGTTGTTGTAGGCGCGGCAGAGGGCGATCGCGAAATCTTTATCTAAAATGCTGGAGAAAATCAGGTTGAGCGTACCGTAAATGACTTGCACATCCACGCCTTCGCGGTCCATGTGCTCAATCCGCACCCGGTTGAACATGGCACCCAATGTGGTTTCGGGGTGGAGATTCCGGAAGCCACCTTTGCCCAAACCTTGAGGCTGAGGGAACATCCGCACATAGTCGTTTTTGCCAGTTGCGGGGTTGAAGTCAATCAGCTTGGCACGCTGGTCACCCAAGCTATCAATCACGAGACCGATGCGATCGCGATACTCTGGCTCTAAGTAATCCCGCATCAGCAGCGGGTTTTCGAGCTTGTGGGCATCGGCATCGATCACCAGTAAACCTTGATACATGAACGCTCCTCAGTAAATAGCCTGTCAAACGGAGGCCCAGGAACAACAGCTCTTAGAATCGCTGGCGTCCGAGCTCCAACAAATTTTGCTAAAAGACAATGATGGTTTTTGTGTACAAGTGTAAACGCTAAGCCGTCTTGCGCTGCCAGTAAGCCAAAATTTGGCGGAGGCCAAACCAATTCTCAAAGGACCAAGTAAAGGAGCTGAGAATGGTCACGCCGGGATACTTAACAAACGCTGGCTGGTTTTTTTCAAACACGGCATGGCCGCCCAGCGCAAACACTTGGGTCAGCACTAAGCAAACTAAGGTCAGCCGCCAATCGTAAAATAGCAAGATTGCCGCTGCGATCGCCAAAATATTCGTGAGATGGTGCAAAGCCTGATTGATCGGGTTTTGATGGCTAGCGACAAAATGGGCTTTGGATTCTTGCAACAACTGCCGAAATTCGCTCAAAATAGGCTCCTCACACTTTAGAAATCCATGCCAGGAAGAGTGAACTATTGTTTAAGCAAGATAGCACTAGGCTTCTGGCTTCGGCGAGGGCGATCGCCTGTTTTTTAGAAAAATCACCCGATTGGCTATTTGTCAGCCAGCCCTACCACCAGCGTAGTTGCAGATAATTGCGTTCTGGTTGGTTTAGTTCTTGCTCGCTCAACCACTCCACAGGCTTGTAAGTGCCAAAGATGTGGTCCCACCAGTCTACGGCGAGGCCAAAGTTGTGATGCCACATGCCGTATTTGTGATGCACGTAATGCACAGGCATCTTCATCCAGAAGCATTTGGTGGGGTTTTCGTGCTGAAGCTGGTGGGCATAGGCAGAGAATGCCGCATAAGCCAATCCCCCTAGAAACCAACCGATTCCAGCAGGTAGGGAAACAAAAAACATCAAACACAGCACAATAATCGTGCCTCGGACATAGTCACGGAACTCCCACACCACGCCTTGACCTTCATTGCGCCGATGGTGGTCGCGGTGACGTTCTCCCACCTTTGGCGAAGCGTGCATGAGGCGGTGCATCCAATATTCCACCAAGCTCGCCAAAATAAAGGCGATGACGAAACAGGCAAGACCGATCGCGATCGGCTCTAATGTCAGCATGAACTCTCCTTCCTCACCCATAGCCCAGAAGAACCAATTTCAAGTTTATTTTGACATTCTTCTCCGTCTCCCTGGCAGTTACCTCAGACATGTTTTGGGTATGTAGGCTTCGATGCAAGCGATCGCAAGTTGCCTGAACCAGGGTGTGGGTTGGATAGGCCGTAGGTGAGTTGGTTAGCATAGATTTGAACTCATCACCTAAATCAGCTTTAATTCGGTAGTCAGGGAACTGGCGTAGAGAAGCGCAAGGGAACGCTGAATGTCTATTTTGCTATCGGTTTTGGCGGCGGCGAGCCGTCAGGTTAAAAATAATTTTGTTAAAAAAACTCGGCACACTTTGGCAGTACAGGAGCAATTTTTACAGAACTTGCTGGCTGCCTATCAAGACACCGCTTTAGGACGGGATTATGGGTTGCGCGACCTCAAAACCATTGACCAGTTTCGCGATCGCGTCCCCATTCTGCCCTACAACAGCTATGAGTCCTATACAGAACGGATTGCCAACGGTGAACCCAATGTCCTGACTCCCGATCCGGTGGTCTACCTCAACCTGACTAGTGGCTCCACGGGAAAGCATAAACTGATTCCCGTCACCAAACGCTTCCAGAACTCTTTACGCCAAGCCAACCTCACTAGCATTGGTTTCTTGAGCGATGCTCTCAGAGCTAGAGGATTGCATTTTGGTCAGTTGTTGGCCACCAACTCCGTCCAGCTTTTGGGCCGTACCAGCGGTGGCATTGAGTATGGGATTGCCAGTGTCGGCGTGCTGCGGATGGGGAAGTTTCTCTACGAGCAGTTGTTTGCTCATCCCTACGAAACCCTGCTCCCCGACGATAGCCTCACCCGTCACTACCTTTGCTTGCTGTTTGCTCTCTGCAACCCCGCTACCTGTGGGCTGGGGGCCAACTTCCCGATGCTGGTGCTGCGAATTTGCAACTACCTCGACCAGTACGCCGAGGACTTGGTACGAGATATAGAAAAAGGCACGATCGCGCCCTGGCTGAAGCTAGATCCCCAGGTGCGAACCCAACTGGAGCGGCAATGGAGCGCTGATCCAGGTCGTGCGAGGCAACTGCGAGAGATTTTACGAACAGAGGGGCGATTAGTGCCTTATCTCGTTTGGCCCCAACTCTCGTTTGTGGCGACGGCGCGGGGCGGTACTTCTGATTTTTACTTCGAGCGCTTCCCCCACTATTTTGGTGATACCCCTCGCTATGGTGCAGTTTATGCCTCAGCCGAAGGTACGTTTAGCATCTACCCGGAGCTAGACCAAGACGGCAGTATTCTGGCGATCGAGAGTGGGTTCTTTGAGTTTGTGCCAGAAGACCAGTGGGACGCTGAGCAGCCCAAAACTCTTTTAGCTCCAGAGGTGAAAGCGGGCGATCGCTACCGTATCTTGCTGACCAACTACAGCGGTTTATATCGCTATGACATTGGCGACGTGGTGGAAGTGACGGGCTTCTACGAGCAAGCGCCGTTAATTGTCTTTCGCTACCGTCGAGGTGGGTTGCTGTCTTCTACCACGGAAAAAACCACCGAATTTCATGTGACGCAGGTGATGCAGGCGTTGCAGCAAGAGTTTGGGTTGCCGCTAGAAGATTTTTGCGTCACCCTCTCAGAAACTGAAATTCCCGCTCACTATTTAGTCAATATCGAGCTATTGCCAGGGCAAACTCTAGAGAACCCAGTTGCCTTCTTGCAACAGTTTGATCAGAAGCTCCAGGCAATCCACACCTCCTATAGGGTAAAGCGCCCGGATGTGGTGCCATCGCCACGCCTCCGCCTTCTTGCCCCTGGGAGCTTTGCGATCGTGCGGCAGCGGCAACTGAAGAAAGGCATCCCAGACTCACAGTTGAAGTTTCCTCATATCAACGAAGACCGCAGTTTCTTAGCGGGACTCACCGTTGAGCAGGAGATTCGTATGCCAGAAGTGGCAAACTGGGAATCTTAGTTCTGTGTTGAGCCAGCTGCGGTCAAATTTGTAGAGTTATTAAAGATCTGGAGTGCTTACTCTCAAAGGGTGAAATGATTAGTCACATAACCTTTTAAGCGTTCGCCAAAGCTTAATCAGTGGGTGGGGTTAACTAAATTTGGATTCTTGCGGGCAATCTAAATTTAGTCCTACTGGACTCATTAGGAGCTACCGTTAGGGGCGATCGCTAAAAAATACATAGCATCCCAGACCTAGACACTCATTCTTCATGCTTGACGCTTTCAACTCTCTCTTTGAAGTCTCCCGTACTCACTGCATCGCCATTTGTGCATTTTTGGTGCCAGCTAACCTACTTGCGACCTTGCTAACGCTAGGAC
>DATNPE010000661.1:0-5253 GCA_036703355.1 Allocoleopsis sp.
CTCAACCTCAGCAGCCCAAGCTCTGCAAGTGCAAATTACCCCTACATCACCGCAGCTAGGACAGACACCAAATCGACGATCAGCCTAAAGTCTTCTTGCACAGTTTTTTTAAAAAATGAGAGAAATATTAACGTATACAAATTTCAGAATAAGAGGTTTTTACGACTCTGGGGAGGGTACTGTGTAGGTTTGCCAGCGAACCTGGTAGCTCAACTTTGGGATGATTGACTCTGAGGAAGCTTCTCCTCTAAAATTTGTCCCGAAATTACTGAGCGGACTTGGAAACAGATACAAAGACAATGAGTCTAAAGTCTGAACAGTAGTCGTGAAGGACATCTTTAAGATTGTGATTGCTTCCCCCCAATCTCACTATGGCAGTTGGTGGTTCAAGCTGGTACTAGCACCGCTGGGTGTGGTAACAGGTGCCCTAAGCTCAACCTCAGCAGCCCAAGCTCTGCAAGTGCAAATTACCCCTACATCACCGCAGCTGGGCGACACAATCTCTGTGGTGGTGCGGCAAGATAATCCCACAGTCAGTAGTAGTCCTAGAGTGACTTTAGGGAATCAAACCTTTGATACCTATCTAATTGGACCCAATCGATTTCGGGCTTTATTACCAACCACTCCGCTCGACAAACCTGGCACACTGAAGATTCAAGTCAGCGGCGAAGGTCAGGTGAAAAATCTAGCCGTGCAGTTGCGAAATCGGTCCTTTCCGACTCAAAGCATTTGGCTCCCACCCGGTAAAGATGAAGATATTAGCGATGCCGAATATAACCGCGTTAATGCCTTCAAAAGTTTAGTCACGCCTCAAAAATTCTGGAAAGGCCCATTTCTACGCCCCAACCAAGGAGAGATTACCACCATCTATGGCATCCGCCGTTACTACAACGGAGTCTTCGCCAACGATTATTACCATTCTGGGGTTGATTATGCAGGAGCGACAGGCTCTCCGGTTGTGGCAGCCGCAGCGGGACGAGTGGCTTTAGTCGGTCGGGAGTCCCAAGGATTTAAGATTAATGGCAATGTGGTCGGCATTGATCATGGTCAAGGGGTGCAGACAATCTATTTACACCTGAGCCGCATTAATGTGAAGGAAGGTGATATGGTCCGGGCTGGACAAGTGATTGGGGCAGTGGGTTCGAGTGGCGCTTCTACAGGGCCACACTTGCACTGGGGGCTGTATGTGCAAGGCAAGGCCGTAGACCCAGTACCTTGGCGATATCAAGGGTTGGAATAGCGGAAAATAATGTTCTGGGAAATTTTTGGTAAATTTCGTCCAACAGGGCGATTCTGGGGCAAACTAAAGCAAGATGCTTGCGGCAAGGTTGTCGATGTGTAAGACGGCGGCGGGGAGCGAAGAGGCGTTATGAGTATCGAGAAAATTGTAGAGCAGGCATTGCAGGATGGTTACCTAACGCCAGCAATGGAAGCTGAGGTGGGTCGCATCTGTGATACGGCTTCCGAGTTGTCAATTGAAGAGTATATGGCTCTAGACCGCTTAATGGGAGCGCTGTTGACGGGTGAAGTGGTGGCTGTACCTCGCAAGCAATTCATCAATGTGATGGAAGAGCTAGTACTAACCGAGGCGATCGCACGAGTAGCCGAAATCGAAGCGACGAGTGATTGCACGCTGGACCTAGGGGATATTGCTGCCTATGCCCTCAACCGCTTGCCCCCTCTGTATGCCACCACTGAGGAAGGAGCCCACTACCAGCGTAACCGTGCCAAAGAAGAACTGAACGGCTTGATTGCTCAACAAGTGAGTGAGGCGATCGCCCGTAACCTAGACCGACCAGAGTTCTTCCCTGAGCGGCAAGCGATCGGCAAAAATTCTGGCGATGAAGTGTTGACTCAAGTTAGCACGCTGCTCCAAGTCTATGCTCCCAAATTTGAACCCCATCCTTCCGATAGCTAATTGCTCAAAAATTTAGCTAAGGCTGCACAACGACTGGTGTTCCGGTTGTAACTTGCTCATAGAGCGCCACGATGTCTTGATTTCGCATCCGGAGGCAGCCATGAGACACGGCCTGACCAATTAACTCTTCTTGATTGGTGCCGTGGAAGCCAATTTGGTTGTATCCATCCGACCAGAAACCAATCCAGCGCACGCCCAAGGGATTTTCTGGTCCGGAGGTGATCAACTGGTCTGTGATGGGGTGCTTCCAAGCAGGATTCACCTGCATTTGCGTAATCTCAAAGGTGCCTGTGGGTGTTTCCCAGCCTGACTGACCCACGGCTACAGGATAACTGGCTTGCACTTTCTGGTTGCGGTAGAGAGAAACCTTGCGATCGCTCAGATCGACAATTAGACGAGTTTGTGAGTGAGCAGGCGTTAGTATTTGTGACTTTGTCGGGGTAGGAGCACTCTCTGTGGGTTGTTGGGTTGCTGGCTGCTGCAACAGAGCCAATGTGGATGGTTGTGGCTGGGTGAGATCAGCGGCATTGGTCTGCGATCGCACCACCAACGTTAAAAAAGCTGCGCCGAGACACAGCAACATAAAACTCCGAGTGATCGATTCATCTCTAACCATGAGTTCGTCACTTCATCCTGCTGCCAATAACCCTGTCAGTTACCACAATCGTTTTTCACTTCTATTGCCAATTTACTCTGGAAAACTTGAAAGTAGCTATCTATCGCTTAGGTGGTTTTGGTAATGGATTCTGTAGAGAACAGCAAACCATCGTCGCCTTGCCTAGCCACTCCCGCCAATGACTTTAATTAACCTAATTAACCGCGATCGCGCCCTTGAGGATCAAAGTACTTGCAGCTTCGTGATCCAGCGGTCTAGCAAAGAAATAACCTTGGGCATACTCACACTTCAAAGCTTTGAGTTGGGCTAATTGCTTGGCAGTTTCTACCCCCTCTGCAATCACATCCATGCCTAAGTTCCAAGCCAAAGTGACGATAGTCCGAACAATTTCTAGATTTTCACCACTCACATCAATGCGATTGATAAACGAGCGATCGATTTTGAGCGTATCAATGGGGAAGCGGTGTAAATAACTGAGTGAAGAATAGCCAGTGCCAAAGTCATCAATGGCTAGCTGAATCCCTAAGCTTTTGAGCTGCTGAAGCATGGTTGTGGCGATTTCAGCATTCTCCATTACGACACTTTCGGTAATTTCTAACTTTAAGTACCGAGGGTTTAAATTGGTTTCATGCAGAATCTGACCGACTTGATCCACTAAATCTGGCTGAATGAACTGACGGCTCGAAAGGTTGACACTCACAGTGATCGGCCAAGCAGAAGACACCAATTGCTGCCAGTCATAAAGCTGCCGACAAGCTTGCCGCAACACCCACTGACCGATGGGTACGATTAATCCTGTTTCCTCTGCCAGAGGAATAAAATCGAGGGGAGAGATTAAACCGCGTTCTGGGTGTCGCCAGCGAATGAGAGCTTCAAATCCCATGATGCGGTTGGTTTTTAGAGACACGATGGGTTGGTACTGCAACCATAATTCCTGAGAGGCTGGTTCTAAGGAATCCATCTGGGCTTTGGCGATCGCCCGTCGTAAGTCGTGCTCTAGCTGGAGTTGGGCTAAGCTACCGCGATGCATGGAAGCATCAAAAATTTCGTAACGGGTGCGACCTGAAGCTTTCGCTTGGTACAAAGCTAAGTCGGCATCACGCAAAATGTCTTCCGGTTGTTTGTGCTCACTAGAGCTGAGAGCAATGCCAATACTCGCCGTGGTGGAAATTTCGTGACCCCCCAGGTAGAAGGGCAGTTGTAACTCCCGCTGCAATCGTTCTGCGATCCGGATGGCATCTTGAACGTCTTTGATGTCCTCTAGCAGGATGGTAAATTCATCTCCCCCAAATCGGGCCACGGTGTCGCCAATGCGGAGGCAGGATTCTAGGCGGCGGGCGATCGCGACCAATAGTTGATCGCCGACCAAATGCCCCAAGGTGTCATTCAGGGTTTTGAAGTGATCAATGTCTACAAAGAGCAGGGCAAATAAAGTCTGCGATCGCCGTTTGACATGCTCGATGACTCGACCTAAGCGAGACATAAATAAAGCGCGGTTGGGTAAACCCGTTAAGGCATCATGAAAGGCATCGTGCCGCAACCGCTCTTCAATTCGTTTACGCTCGGTAATATCAAACTGAATCGCTAAGTATTGAAAAGGTTGCCCTTGCTCATTGAGGTAAGGAACAATCGTTGTGTCCAACCAATAGTAAGCCCCATCCTTGGCCTTATTGCGAATCTCACCTTGCCATACCTGACCTTGGCGGATGGTTGACCACAGGGTTTGAAAAAACTCCGGTGGGTGATAACCCGAATTAATCAAGCGGTAATTTTGCTGCAACAGTTCTTCGCGGGCATACTGCGAGAGCCGACAAAACTTGTCGTTGACATACTGGATCACCCCTGCTGCATCTGTAATCGCGACAATCGCAGCTTCATCGAGCGCTAATTTGATATTGGACAACTCTTGCTGAGTATCTAGGAGTTTAGCCTGCAATCGTTGACATTCAGCCTGTTGAAGTGCCATCGCTTCTGAAGAAGAATCTTCTAATGCAAGAGGAGGCACTGCTGCATCTTGGCTTTGCCTGTCAGATTGCTTGGTATCCATATCATTTCTCGGATGGGTTTCCAGCTAGATCCATAGTTCCCTCCTGTTAGTGGAAAACAAAGTTTAGGATGAAGTCAGAAAGTAACGTATTGTTTACATCTTTTGGGCATGGACTGGCTGGAAGTTTCTGGTAATTGGGTCTTAATTCCGCCGCGATCGACTGCTATTATTCATTTTCTGGGCGGAGCCTTTGTGGCAACTGCACCTCACGTCACTTATCGTTGGTTGCTAGAACATCTGAGCCGCCAAGGGTATGTGATTATCGCCACTCCCTTTGTCAATACGATAGACCACAGCGCGATCGCACATCAGGTGTTGCGGAACTTTGAGCGGGCGTTTGAGCAACTGCAAATCCGGGGCTTGTTGCAAAAGCGCTATCTGCCGATCTATGGTTTGGGACATAGCATGGGCTGCAAGTTGCATCTTTTGATTGGCAGTTCGTTTCCTGTAGAGCGAGCAGGGAACATCCTGATTTCTTTTAATAACTATGCAGCGCGGGATGCCATTCCCTTGATGGACCAAGTGAATCAGTTCTCGCCCGGTTTCTCGGTTGAGTTTACGCCGTCTCCCCTGGAAACAATGGCTTTAGTTGCAGAGCGCTACCAGGTGCGGCGAAATTTGCTGATTAAGTTCACCAATGACACGCTGGACCAAACGCTAGCCATGAGTGAA
>DATNPE010000662.1:0-4828 GCA_036703355.1 Allocoleopsis sp.
AGGTTAGAGTCTGAGTTGGCAGGAATTTGGGATGTCATGACTGCTCCTAAGCATCACCTGTCGTCAGCGTTACTGAGCGATCGCAATTGTGCAGACAACGTTACCCCATCCTCTCCCTTCGCAATTCTAGCGGCAATGGCAGGTCAGACGCAGGCGCTACCTCTGCTAACTTGAACTCAGTAACTAGGCTCAGTTGCGTTTGACTGGGGACTACCCCCAAAGAAAAACTAAGCAGGCTGAACCATTACTTGTGATACAAATTACAAATGATCACCTGCCAGATCACGTGAAGCTGCGGGGATGAATGTCATAACAAGGTTGTATTCATTTCCTGTTGTCGTCATGTCGGACTCATTTTCCTCTCGCAGCATGGTTGTTATTCACGCGATCGCCGTGACTGCTGCAATTGCCTTCCTCTCAGGTCATGCCCAACTCAAGCAGGCAGCTCCCCATAGCCAAAGCTCTACTGCATCGGTCCAGTTGTCAGCTCAGCGCTAATGCAGCCGTATCGACTCACTGAACTGTGCCGCAATCTAAGATAGCTGTAATATAAATCACCGACTTGTAAGTGGGATCATGCATCGCTTCAGACCAGCACCCACCTTCTAAGTTTTAACCTGCCTTGCCGAGCGTGTTGGTGAAGAACTCTATGCCGACAATCAACAGAGGAAACAACACACCAGCCAGACCCAACCAGCCCACAGCCTGCCCCAATAAGATCAGCAGAGGCTTATTCGTGCGGTCTGCGCGATCGACCGTGACATTAATATACTGAGAACTCGCACCCACCAAGAAAGCACCGATCAATCCCAGCGGGATACTTGTGGCGATCCATCCTTGCCAGCGATCGCCTGGTTTAATCAGACCAAAGGCTGGAAACAAAAATAGAGCTAGCACTTCCAAAAATACCCAAAGCCCTAGAGCTGTAGAAAAATCTCTCTGAGTAATGTTTTCTAGGTTGAAAGACAGAGGTTGTCTGTTACGAGCAGGGGGGCGATCGACTAACCGACTTCTTTGCTTAGGCATAGTAGTAATCGTGAGTGGAAGGATGAGTGGAATGAATAGGGCTATTTTATAGAGAAGTGACCGTCATCTGAATCATTGATTCGTTGACAATTGCTTGAATTGCCTCAGTTTGATGTGAGTACTCGACATCGTTTAGTACAGGGACTGAGTCGGCCAAGGAAATGGTAGTGGCTAGGTCGATCCAAGACTGACATCCTCCATACTCTAAACGATAGGGAATGCTTTGGGGTTGGGGCAAACCGTAAGTGCGTAGCAGCAGTAAATACAACGGAGTGCGAGGCTTCCACTTCAGGCGATCGCTAACAAATTGCTCATTCCAAACGTGAAAGGGTAGAAGTTGAGCCACGGTTGCGGCTTCACGAATCTGGATGATGTGAGTGATTTGAGCCCAAGCCCGAATCGAAACAGTTTCAGGATGCCAACCCGACGCTACAGGTTGCACTTCAGCGGCATAGTTGGGCTGGAGCAGGTCAGGCTTCTGATGCTCATAAGTAGGGTAAAGCAGGACTCGATCGTGAGCCACCTGAAAAGCTCCACCTTGCTCTTTTATGCCGCCTTTCCGCAGTAGCAAAATGGTTTGTCCCTGTGCCAAAGCATTGACAGCGACAGCCCACTCTTTGAGGGCATGGTTGAGGGTGAGTTCCATAGGCGTTGCTGCCAAAGGTAACAAGGTGGGTCAGTAAGTCTGTAGTCGTGCTGGAAGTTTCTATCCTAATCCTTTGCCTCGATTTCGGCCAACTTTAAAGTTGAGTGAGAAGCCACTCAATCCATCATTGCCAATTAATGAAGCTGTAGCGTGCCTTGGCGCAGCCGTAACCCAAAACCAACAAAAAATCAGTCCTGATTGCTAGTACTCACGCCACCCGAAAATTATGGGCATTTGGCTTGATGGAATTATCAATTTTTTCTATAGAAGAAGATAAAACTTTTGGCGACCTAATAGGAGTTGAAAGGAGGATTAAAGTCAGTATTTACTACCAAGTGATAAAGCTTTGAAAACTAATTTTGACAGGCGATCGCTACATTTCTATATATCTTTAGAGGGAATTAAAAATTTATCTAAAAAGGCAGATTCAGCTGACTCATCAGCCCAGTAAGATTACGAGTAGATAGCATGAAATCCTTACGATTACCTGGGTGCACTCCATAATTATTCTTTCCATAAATTCATCATTTTTGGCATCGAGGTTTTAGTAATGGCACAGTTGAAACCGTACACGACCTACCATACGATTCCTATCTACCTCAAGCAGTCAGAACAAAATCGAGGCTTGTGGTTGCAGTGGCAGCGTGGCAAAGTCCGCTATGGCATTCGAGTCACAGAACTGAACGAAGCCCTCAGCAAAGCCTGGGCCATGATTGACGCCATGTTAGAGCTGGAAGTGTTACGGCACACGGCTTAGTGAAAAGCGGCTCCGTAGAAAAGCTAGAAACCTCGGGCTGCACCTTCTTCGCGTGGGTCAGCCGCGCCTTCTAGCTGGCCGTTGGGAGCAACAACAATCAAATTGGCATTTCCCCAGGGAGTTTGCTCTTGAAGTTTGTGCCCCCGGCGGCGTAAATCTTGCAAGGTTGCTACATCTAGCCCCCAAGGTTCTACTCGGAGTACATCGGGTAGCCATTGGTGATGAACTCGTGGGGCAGATACGGCAGCCCCAGCATCCATCTCATAAACCAGAACATTCAGCACGATCTGGAGGACCGTCGTAATAATTGTGCTGCCTCCAGGAGAGCCGACAGCTAAGCGCAACTTGCCTTGCTCCGTAACAATGGTGGGGGTCATGCTGGAAAGCGGAATTTTGCCAGGGGCGATCGCATTCGCTTCATTACCCACTAGGCCATAGAGGTTGGGGGTGTTAGGGGCGATGGCAAAATCATCCATTTCGTTATTGAGCACAATGCCTGTGCCAGGAGTGACCACTCCAGCGCCAAACCGACCGTTGATGGTAAAGGTAAGACTCACAGCATTGCGGGCAGGATCGACCACCGTTAGATGGCTAGTATCCTCTGACTCGGCTGGCACCATAAACCGCTGTAAAGTGGCTAGATCAACCGCCTTAACAATCTCAGAGGAGCGTGCTTGCTGAGGCGGAATTTCTCGCCGCCGTGCTGCTGCATAGGCTTGGCTCGTCAGAGCTGCAACTGGAACTTTGACAAACTTAGGATCGCCCAAGTAAACGGCGCGATCGGCATAAGCAATCTGCATGGCGCTGGCTAAGAGGTGCAGGGCATCGGGGCTGTGCCAACCCCAAGCTTTCAGGTCACTGTCACCCAAAATATTCAAAATCTGCAAGAGGTGAACGCCACCGGAGGAAGGCGGCGGCATGGAGCAGACTTGGTATTGCCGAAACGGACCGCAAAGGGGAGTGCGCCAAGTGGGACGATACGCCTGGAGATCTTGGGTGGTAATTAAACCGCCATTTTTAGCCATGTCACGGGCGATCGCTTCGGCAATCCAACCCCGATAAAAACTTTGGGGGTCTTGAGCGATCGCTTGCAAAGTTTTAGCTAAATCTCGCTGCACCAAGCGATCGCCCACTTGATAGGGGGTGCCGTTGCGCGTAAAGACTTGGCGTGCCGCTGGATTTTGCAAAATCACCGTTTTTCCTGCGACAGATTCAGCCAAGCGAGGCGTCACGATAAAACCTCGCTGAGCTAGTTGGATAGAGGGTGCTACTACTTTGGCCCAAGGCAACTGGCCATAGCGCTGATGCACTTCATACAGCCCTGCGACGGTCCCTGGCACAGCCACCGCTAAATGCCCATTCACACTGGCCTGGGGTCGAACTCGTCCCTGGGCATCCAAAAACATATTCCGAGTCGCTAACTGTGGCGCTTGCTCGCGAAAATCTAGCGCCCTGGTTTCACCTGTTTTACCCGCATGAAAGAGCAAGAAACCACCGCCACCAATCCCAGCCGAGAACGGTTCAACCACCGAAATCGCAAAGGCTGTTGCTACGGCTGCGTCCACGGCATTACCCCCTTGCTGCAGCAGGGTGAGTCCTGCATCACTAGCGAGTGGGTGGGCTGACACCACCATGCCTTGCTGACTGCGTTGGGGGGCAATAAAAGCGGCGGGACTTTGAGCACCACTTGCCAAGACCACCGCACAACCAGAAACAAAGGCGATCGCCAACTGAGAACCCCGCCCCCAACAGCGATGTAGCAGGCTTAAAGTTGGGAGGGCAGGCGGTAGATGGAGTGGATAACGTTGCAACATCGAGGTGCTCCTAAGACGGTTGTCTGTCTTTCAAGCTGGCACCATTGCCCAAGATCAATTTCCGGGAATACTACAGAATGGTAGTCGTGACCACCGGGCTTCGATTGCCCTGAGACTGTTGTTGAATTGGGTTCGAGCCAGTTTTAGGTAGTTATAGGGCGTGAGATGCGGGTAGCCTGGAATTATCGAATGGTGGCACAAAAGTTAATTGGGCATCAATACAGCTTCATGGAGAATCTAGGGCTAATACGGCGACGGCAGTCGCGATCGCGAGAACTAACAGCACTGATAGGATGGGCTTCTCAATGGGAGATTGACAATGAAGGCACCTCTGCCCAGCAATGAAGCAGCACGGCTTGAAGCCCTCTCGCAGTACAACATTCTGGATACAGCTCCAGAACAAGCCTTTGATGACCTGACTCGCCTAGCCGCTCAGATCTGTGAAACTCCCATTGCCCTCGTCAGTTTGGTGGATGCAAGGCGACAATGGTTCAAATCTAGGGTGGGGTTGAACGTTCAGGAGACTTCTAGAGACGTGGCTTTTTGTGCCCATGCGCTCCTCAAGCCCAAAGCATTAATCGTTCC
>DATNPE010000663.1:0-6951 GCA_036703355.1 Allocoleopsis sp.
CTCGCTTTTCCCAATATCGCGATCGCCGAAATCACCCGCTTTTTAGAACAGTCCGCTACAACCGATTATTTAGATTTAGTAGCCGCCTTTCGAGATTGGCTCAAAGCTCAGGTGCAATAGGTTGCGATCGCCCGTTTAATGACCTGTCTGCATAAAGCTGCTGGTACATAGCTTCTCTCTCAGTACACTCAAAAGGATGAAAATGAAGAAAAACCCCCTAGTTTGCTAAAAACTAAGGGGTGAAAGAAAGTGTTCAGCTCTTCGAGAATTTTGTACTCCTGAAATCAAAAACAAGGGCAAACTAGGAGAGATTCAAAATCAAATCTAAATTCAGCAAGAGCTTTTACTGAGATGTAGAACTTACCTATCAAATCGACTTCTAAAGTGATCGTCTATCAACGTTAGACCACAACCTTAGAATTGGTAATCCTTGGCGTCAACATAATAAATGATAAGACTCCAATCACAGCCTCGATCGTATTTGGATCTCACACGCACGCAAGCATAGCTACCAAGGATAATTTGATCTGTACCCTTCCACCAAGAACCGTTTGTACCATCATTCCAGTTAGAAACTACCTGCCAGCCAACAATAAGATAGTTTCCATTAGGGCCAAACTCAAAGGTATTTCCACGATGCCCGACATGACCCGATGCCTTGTAATTTAGTTGAGTGCTGTGAATGACAACAGCATCGCTTTTAGTGTATGTGCTGTAGCCGTATGCCCACGTTTGCTGCCCAGAACCCTCCTTAATTTCTTGCCCATTACCCGGCTCTGTAGGGACAACATTCTTCAACTTGGTGTAAAAATCCATCCGGGCGACGATATCGGTCAACTTCGACAGTAGATCGTCCGCTTTTTGCTGATAATCAAGTAGCTTTGTTGAGTCTGTAGCTAGAATATTTTGATTGGCCACAACTCCGTAGTCGAAGGCTGTGTACTCTTGTTTGAGTTGATCTTGATAGTTTTGAGGGCAGGAATCATATCGAGAGCGTACATCCCACAATTTTGTGTAGAGCTGGCGAAGCGATACAAAGATATCGGGGGAGATATCAACTGATTGAGGGTACTGAGGAGCAATGGTGCTGTAGTGCGTTAGTTTAGCGCGGAGGGGAGAGCCTTGCTCATTCTTTTTGAACCACTCCAAAGCTTCGAGCACCTTTTCCGGAGTCCAGGGACCGCTAGGCACTACTCCTTGGTAACCTTCAGCGTCAACATTTACTGTAAGGCTGATAGATGACTGGCTCACTGCCTGCATGAATCGAGTACTACCTTCAGCCGAGAATACTTCCGGGGCTTCTGCACCAAAGCTCGCCTTGAATTCATCCATCTGCTGAACTGAATTCGCCTTGCAAGTGTAGGTAGCAATGAAGCGTGAGCCTCGACGAACGCCAGAGATAAAATAATCGCCGTATCGCTTACGAAACTCACTTGGATTTCCCAGGAGGCTTTTTGCCTCATCGGTCAACTCGTAAGTCTCGGCTTCAGCATACTGAACGTCTTGGGAGCCATACTCTGCAATGAGAGTAGTGCTCACTTCCGAATATTCGACTTTACTTAAGTAAGCGGCCGAGCCATTGATGACCACACCCTGAACATTGTATTTACCGGATGCCGATGCTTCAATTTCCCGATTCATTTGCTCATCGCTTTGGATAAAGCGATAATTTTCCGTGAATTGCTTGACGGTGTTAGAGTTTGGCTCAAAGTGTTTCAGGGCAGAACCTGTTGAGGTTCCTGTCACAACATCAACTCCACAACCCAGAGTAAAGGCATCTTGCCATGGTAAATTCGAGATCACCTGCTCAAGCACAGTGCCTCCATTATCTTTGAGCAAAGAGGACTGCTCTTGCTTAGGCATAGCCAGGAGTCGTGCGGAATATCCATCAGCAATTTGAACGCTAGTAGCAATCATTGATTTTCTCCATGAGGAATAAGGATTGAAGGTCGCTAGTGAACAACTCTTGAAAAATGTTGTTTCTGCGCTCCTACATCCCTATACGGGAGCATTTCAAATTTATGCAGTCAGCTCCAGAAAATTGAACAATAGCGCGACAGTCCCCATCCCTCTTTAGGGTGGGGAAGGATAGCGCGGCAATGAAGCGTAGCGGAATTGCCAATCAGGGCTTAGGCTTCCAGTCGCGAATGATTTGTCGAATTACGTCATTAATCGATTGTTCTGTCTTCTCTGCATACTCGGAAACCTTCATACACTCCTCATCTGAGAGCCTTAAAGAGGTTCGTTTCATGGTGCTTTTATGATGCTATAACGACATCGTGCTAACACGACGTATCACATTCCGCCTGTATCCGAAACCTACCCAAGAAGCCAAGCTTTTTGAGTGGAGACGGCTTCATGCGTATTTGTATAACAGCGCGTTGGCAGACCGGAAAGACAGCTATCAAAAGCGCGGTGAAAAAGTTGATTATTTTGCTCAGCAGAATCGTCTACCTGCATTTAAGGAAACCTGGCAAGAGTATCAAGAACTCGGTTCTCATGCTCTGCAAGCGACCTTAAAGCGGGTCGATTTCGCGTTTCAGCGTTTTTTCAAAGGGCTAGGTGGCTATCCTCGCTTTCAGTCCATCCGCAACTATTCGGGATGGACTTACCCGTGCAAATCTGGCTGGAAGGCTCACACAACGGGCGATAACGGGTATTTGGGTCTCTCCAATTTAGGACAGATTCAGATGCGCGGCAAAGCTCGGACGTGGGGCACTCCATCCACCTGCACCATCGTCTACAAACATGGCAAGTGGTTTGCATCCATCACCGTCAAGGGTGAGCCAGGTCGAGAGGCGGGTCAGGGGGCTGTCGGGCTGGATTTTGGGTGTTTGACTGCTGCTGCCATGAGTGATGGCACGATGATTGAGAGTCCTCGATTCCTGGCAAACACTCAAGCCAAGATTCGCAAAGCATCCAAACAGAAACGGAGGAAACAAGCCCCTAATTTTAAGCAGAAAATCAAAGCGTCTAAGCGATGGAAAAGAGCAGCCAAGAGAGTTGCAGTCCTCCAACGCCAAGCCGCAAACCAGAGACAGGATTGGGTACACAAACAGGCAGCAGAGATCGTGAGCCGTAATAGCCTCGTTGCTACAGAAAAACTCAATCTCAAGGGGATGACTCGCAAAGCCAAGAAAGGCCGGCGGAAACGTCAGAAGTCGGGGCTAAACCGCTCGATTCTAGACGTAGGGATGGGGATGCTTCGTAAGGCACTGGAATACAAACTAGCTGAGGCTGGCGGCGTATTGATCGAAGTGCCGACTATAAAAGTCAAGCCGTCCCAAACTTGCCCAGATTGCGCTCATCAAGAAAAGAAAGATTTGTCGCAGCGCGTTCATCAATGTTCTCAATGTGGATGCACAGAGGACAGAGATATCGCGGCTGCAAAGGTCATGCTCAATTGGGCATTGGGGTTAGGAACTAGCCTCATAAACGCTGATCAGCCTAGCTCTACTTTAGAGCCTCGTCAAACGGGATCTCTGAAGCAACTGGCTGAAACGAAGCGTCAGAAACTCTCAACTCAGCGAAGCAGTTGAGAGTAGTTCATAAGAATTTGAGTTGGCAACTGAGAAAGCATGGAAAGAGCTTGATTCAAAGCTCTTGATTATCACTGCTTAGGCATTGATAAAGAGGCTACCCCAATTGCCAGAGGGGGCGCAGAGTGGTTTCATATCAGCCATGAAAAAACCTCACGAACTTGATTGGCGAGGTCACGTCTCATCCTAATTAGGCTATTTTGACAGGTCTTATTCCCCGCTCACCAATTGTTCGATCGCATCAGCTTTTGTGGGGAGGGCTGCGGTTAAAACTTCAGAGCCCGATTCTGTCACCAACACATCATCTTCAATTCGGATGCCACGCACATCGGCAAACTGGGCTAAGCGATCCCAATTCACCACATCTTTGTAGCGCGATCGCCGTTCGGGGTCATTCAGAATTGCAGGCACTTGATAGAAACCAGGTTCAATGGTGACCAGCATTCCCGGACGTAAGGGGCGATCGAGCCTGAGGTAACAAAGACCAAAGCGATCGCTGCGGCTTCTGCCTGCTTCATAGCCTGCCAAGTCGCCCAAATCTTCCATATCATGCACATCCATGCCCAAGATGTGACCCACACCGTGAGGGAAGAACAGCGCCTGAGCATCCATCGCTACCAGATCTTCGGGTTTGCCGCGCAAAATGCCCAAATCTACCAAACCTGCGGCAATAATCAAGGCAGCGCTGAGGTGAATGTCACGATACTCCACCCCTGGCTCGATTTTGGCAATGCAAATATCGTGGGCGGTTAACACGATGTCGTACAGCACCCGTTGCGTAGCAGAAAACTTACCGGAAACAGGCCAAGTCCGCGTGACATCTGCCGCCCAACCGCTCGCCGTTTCTGCCCCCACATCTGCCAAGAGCAAATCTCCTGGCTTTAGGGCATGGTGATATTGCTCATTGTGCAGCACCTCCCCCTGCACCGTAACGATGCTGTTGTAAGCGCAGGTCATGTTTTGTGCCACAAACACGCTTTCCATTGCCGCTCGCACTGCCGCTTCGGTTTTAGCGCCGGGAGTCACCGCCATCCCGACTCGATGGCCATTGACTGTGGCTGCTGCTGCTTGCTTCAACTCCGCGATCGCCGCAGCATCATGAGTCAGGCGTAAAGTCATGATCGCCTGAGCTAGTGCTAAATCATTTCCGGTGAGTTGGTTGGCAGGAGGAAGCGATCGCTCTAAAATCTGGGTCTGTTGCTGCCGAGTTGCTGCGTCTTGTACCGGAATTGTCGCCGCGCCAGTCGCTCGCATCCCCAAATCAGCGAGGGGAAACGCTGCCTCCGCACCAATGGCTGTGGCAATTTCGTCACGAGTGGGTGTGGGGCCATGCCAGAGAGCACTCGCAGGCGTGCCTTCATCAATGAACAATTCCAGCTTGCCTGCCTCTAGCCGAATTGCTGCATCTTCTAGGGGTAAGCCTGCAAAGTAGAGAAAGTGACTGCTCGCCCGAAATGGATACACATTGGCGGGGAAGTTGCGGGAACTGCGCCCACCGGACCACAACACCACCGGGCCATCCCACAAAGCAGTTAAACGCTGACGGCGATCGCGCAAGGTACTGGCTAGCGCTTCAGTATTGCTGGGGATTTGCATAACTCAACCGTGGCAGCTCTATTCCTTGACCAAAACTCCGTTGAGGAAAATATCGGCCAAACCTTCGGCCATTTCCTGCATGGCTTTCGGGGATGCCTGCTCACCCATCACTGTGTCTTGGCTAAAGCCCGCGATCGTGAACATGCCCAAGAAAATGCGAGCCACCACTTTCGGGTTCATGGGCCGATAGATGCCGCGATCCATTGCCGTTTGGAAGAAAGCCTCAGCCACATCCGTCATCTTATCGACCACTTCTAGCTGAATGCGATCGCGCAAATCGGGATGGAACTGCGCCTCCATAAAGCAAACTCGCAGCATATCCATATTTTGGTGCAGATTCAGCATCCGTCGCCGCATCACCTGCGCCACTGCCTTATAGCTGCCCATCTCGCTCAGCTCGATCAGCAAATCGGTCAGAATCTCGACCCAGCCTTGTGTGGCCACTTCAATCAGAATTGCCTTCTTATTAGGGAAATGCCGAAATAGCGTGCCCTCTGCTACCCCTGCTGCTTGCGCCAAATCTCGCGTGGTCGTCCCGTCGTAACCTTGCCGCGAAAATAGCCGTTGGGCAGCTTGCAGAATCCGAGTTCGTGTTTCTGCTTCCGATTGGGGCGGTCGATTGCCAATTCGCATATAGCTTAAAAAATGGAGGTCATGTTGTCAGACCAGATATCGCCATTTTCTATCAAGTGAGCAATCAATCCGCCAAACTTTCACATAACCTTACATAAGTTGTAAGTTCGTGATTTACTCGCTAAATTTCGCCGCAATCTTGCGATCGCACATTACCACCTGAAACCATTCATGAAATTGAATTTTCAGAATGAATATCGGTTGACACAGAAGTACGGTCATTGCGATCGCCCTTGAGAAAAGAACCGAACACCCTCAATTTTTTAAGTGAGTATCTTAATACTTATAGAGAGTTGAATGAACTAGCTAAAACCTTTCACAAACAGAGGTTCTGCCAAATGGCTAGTCATTTCTAAATCTCCCTAAATCAAGTATTGGAGGCAATAACTATGGCACTCGTACGTTGGGAACCCTTCCGTGAAGTTAACAGCCTACAACGTGAAATGAATCGACTTTTCGATCGCTTAGCCAATGTCGATGAAGGTGGTTTAACTAATACTGGAGCACCTTTTATTCCAGCCGCAGAAATTCATGAAACAGGTGATGCGATTCAGCTCAAAGTTGAAGTTCCTGGACTCGAAGCCCAAGACCTAGATGTACAGGTTTCTGCTGAGGCCGTTTCCATTCGAGGCGAGCGCAAATCCGAAACCAAAACCGAAGAAAAAGGTGTGATTCGCTCAGAATTTCGCTACGGCCAATTCCAACGGGTGATTCCGCTCCCCAATCGCATCAAGAACGACCAAGTGGCAGCAGAATTCAAGAATGGTGTTCTCACTTTGACTCTGCCAAAGGTTGACGAAGAGAAAAACAAAGTGGTTAAAGTCAACCTCGGCTAAACCTGGTCAAGTGATGCTAGTGCTTTTCCAGCCAGGTGAAACAAGCCAAATCTAAAAACTAAAGAAATTTAATTTGTCAAGCCCGTAACTGCGGGCTTTTTCGTTGTGGGTATAAGGTAAGCAGGGTCGAAGCCCTCTTCAGCAGCAGATTTCGCGATCGCTCTCTTAGTGGATATCAGCCTTGTAACGTAGACAGATTCAGACTGAGAGCGGATGGCAGTAGCTTAAATAACTTGCATGATAGGAGTATAAGCTACAGACTAACTCGCCTAGATTGGTTACGATAAGTATTATTAAGAATAGTAAAGAAAATTTGCCATATTTCGTAAGGGGATTGACTTCCGTGG
>DATNPE010000664.1:0-3092 GCA_036703355.1 Allocoleopsis sp.
CTCGCTAGCCAATATCTCTCCCCTTATCACTATGCAGCTACCATCCTGCAACCGCTAGACTAGCAGAGACAATTCTGTAACGTTTTGTTGACATACTAGATGGGTCCGGTGGTGCAGTTTACCAAACTCAAACAGCCAAGACTCGATCAAATCAACATAGAAGGATCAGTTTGCTCGTGGACCAAAGTGTGACCCCTTTTCTGCAAAACCGCCAAGTTCATCGCACAGTGCTAGAGAATGGCATGGTTGTCCTCGCCGTAGAGAACCCTGCCGCCGATATTATTGCGGCTCGGATTTTTATTCGAGCTGGAAGTATTTGGGAGCGTCCTGAGCAAGCTGGGCTATCTCACCTCGTCGCCTCAGTTTTGACCAAAGGCACCGATCAGCTCTCTTCCTTAGAAATTGCCGAGCGCGTGGAATCCGTCGGTGCGGGCCTCAGCACGGATGCGGCCACCGATTACTTCTTGATGAGCTTAAAGACCGTTTCCAGCGACTTTGCCGAAATGCTGGAGTTGGCAGGGCAACTGTTGCGATCGCCCACCTTCCCGGAGTCTGAGGTGGAGCTAGAGCGCCGCCTCACCTTGCAAAGTATTCGCTCGCAGCAAGAGCAGCCGTTTGCTGTGGCAATGGAGCAACTGCGGCAGGCCATGTACCAAAACCATCCCTATGCTTTGCCCGCGATTGGCACGTTCGATAGTGTCTCGCAACTCAGCCGCAGCGATTTGCAGCAATATCACCAAACTTATTTCCGTCCTGACAATATCGTGATTAGTTTGGTGGGTCGCATCACCCCGGAAGCGGCGATCGCCCAAGTGCAGCAAGTCTTTGGCGATTGGCAAGCCCCAGACAGCTCCATCCCCGCCCTGAGCTTGCCTGTTGTGCCTGTGGAACCGCAGCAGGTCGTCACTGCTCAAGAAACGCAGCAATCCATTATCATGTTGGGCTACCTGGCTCCTGCGGCCAAGAGTCAAGTCAGCACCGAAGAAGCAGCCCTCGACTACATTGCCTTGAAACTGCTCAACACCTATTTGGGCAATGGTCTTTCCAGTCGACTCTTTGTGGAGCTGCGAGAAAAACGCGGCTTAGCCTACGAAGTCTCTGCTTTCTATCCCACACGGCTGGGCCAATCACAGTTTGTCACTTACATGGGCACCGCCCCGGACAATACGAGCACTGCCCTCGCGGGGTTGCAGTACGAAGTCCAGCGTCTCTGCGATCGCCCTTTGAGTGAATCAGAGTTGCAGACTGCCAAAAATAAACTGTTAGGGCAATATGCGCTCGGTAAGCAAACCAACTCACAGATTGCTCAAGTGTTGGGCTGGTATGAAACGCTAGGACTCGGTGTGGAGTTTGATGCCCAATTCCAGCAGGCGATCGCCGTCGTCACGCCAGAAGCCGCCCAACAAGCCGCCTGTCGTCACTTCACTCAGCCTTACGTTTCTTTAGTGGGGCCAGCCGCCTCAGTCAATGCGATCGCGGTTCCGGTGACGCTTTAGAACCTAACCCCCAGCCCCTTCCCTACTTAGCTTGCTTCCCCGCAGGGGTGGGAAGGGGAGAAAGAGTTGATGTTGGCCTTTATTCTGCGGTGGGGGGTAGGGGTTCTGTGTGGGATGATTCCAGCACTTCGGCTTCTAGGACTTCAGCGCTGTCAGCAGTGGCATCAACGGATTCGATGTACTGGCTGTCGAGGAGAAACTTACCGCCGCTAAAGTGGATGCCCCAGTAACCACCGGGACGGCGATCCAAGATGGTGCCTTCTTCCCCTAGCTGAATCACATTCGGGGGACGCAGCATAGGCATGGGGTCGGCTGTCTTGACATAGGGTGGTATCGCGATTACCCGGACGCGATCGCCAACAGCAAATTCTTTAGACATAACTTCTCCTAGTCCTGGTGGTTCCCCGATGGGTTAGATTACTTGATTGCCGCATCTCGGAGCAACTGAGCCAAGCCCACTCCAGTCATCAGCGCCATCAGCAACCAAACTAAGGCTAACCCAACCACCTCCCCTAAAAACAAACCTGTGAGGGCGTGCAGCCAACCACCCACCACCCAGCCGCTACCGAGCGCGATCGCCCAAGCCAAGATACTCACCAAGATCCAGGCCTTAGCAGGGGTAAAGCATTGCCGCAAGACTAACCATTGCCCCGCGCCCAAAATCGCCCCCATTTTCATGCCATCCACCAGACCATAGAACAATCTCAGCAAGGTTGAGCTGGTTTGCGGCACCACCCAACCCAGTGCGCCCAACTTGCTAGCACCTAAAACAGTCCAGCAGAGAGTACTGGACAAGATCCACCAGCCTGCTTGAGGGCACCAACGCCGTAATACCAACCACTGAATGAGTCCGATCACAGTACCGCCGATCGCACCTTCTAAACCTCTGAGGGCCGCTCTTTCACCCACTTCCAGCCAGTATAAGCTGAGCAAAAAGCCTAAGATGTTACCCGCGATCCATTGCCAACAAAAGCGGTAGGCTAACTTAGATCCAGGCTGGTTCAAAACTAAGGTGGGAGTGGAGTGAGACATCTAGTGAGCTATCCTGGGTGGCTGAGCAGGTGCGGCAAAGAGAGTTTCAAATCCCTGCCTACGAGTTTGCGGCGATTCTGGCGCAATATAGCCCCACAAGCTCTCCCAATAAAAAAAGGAGACCCCATTAAATCCCTGGTCCCGTGCCGCCTGGACTTGCTCCTGAATCTGCTGGATGTGAATGGGCTGCCCCCAAGAACCTGTGTGAATGCCGATCGCAACTGGGATTCGTTGGCGTGCTAGCTGGACTGCGGGTTGCTTGAGTTCGGCTTCAAACGTTGGCAAGCTCTGGCGATAGACCTGCAAAACTAGTTCTTCAATCCATCCCTGCTGTACCCAGGTTTGCCAATCTTGCAGGTAGGTTCTGTAAGAAAACCCTTGGGAGTTGGGCGATAGCGTGATCAAGCAGTAAGGCCGCACCAACTTCACCGCCCGAAAAATTCGCCCCATCAAAGCGGTTATTTTATTGGCTCGCCACCGCATCCATTCCGGGTCTAACGGATTCTCAGGAGGCAGTTTGCCTCTATGTTCCTGCTGGTATAGCTGCACCGTGAAAGGGTCATA
>DATNPE010000665.1:0-2703 GCA_036703355.1 Allocoleopsis sp.
CCATCTCGCGCATCCATCACAATGACGCTGCCCCGTTTGCCGTTAAACTGCTTGATTTGCTGTTGCAAGGCATACCGAGCCGCTCGCTGCAAACGGCTATCGAGGGTGAGTTGCAGTCGCAGAGCATCGACATGGAGAAAACCTCCCGGCACTTGATCGGGAATTAACGCCCCGCTGCCTGTTCGACTGAGGCGAACCGCTTGAACCGATCGCTCCAATAGCTTTTGCTGGCTATATTCCACCCCTGCTTGGCCCTTGCGATCGAGGTTGACGTAGCCCACCACATCCGCAAACAAGTCCTGCTGGGGATAAAGTCGCTGCTGATGGCGAATCAGTTCAATGCCATCAATCTGCAAATCTTTAATCTGATTGGCGATATCTTCTGTCAACGAGTACTCAACTTGAATTCCCGTCTCGGCCCGACTGAATTGCTGAGTTAACTTAGCCGCTGAACGTTTCAGCAGGGGTGATAGCTTGGTCGCGATCGCCTCTTTGGTTTCGCTAAACAAGCGGGGATGGGCATAGAGCGTATAGGCAGGCTGGTCGATCGCTAAGACATTGCCACTGCGGTCCACAATGGGACGTCGGGGGACAAAGGGCCGTAAGTAGATCATTTGCTGATCTTGGGCCCGTACCTTGAGTTTCTCGGCGTCAATGACTTGGAGACGAAACAAGTTGGCGACGAGTCCCACCCCACCCGTCATCAGCACCAGCCACACCAAGATCAAACGGAAGGGAGAAGGCTGAGCTTGGGCAGGCGGCAAGGAACTCCAACGGCCTCCTGCATTTTGCCAAGGCTCATCCACCGCTTCAAAATGGGGAGCCTGAGAAGAGTCTGGGGTAGAAGGAGGAACCGAAGAGGTCATAAATCCAACGTACTAGCAGGACATTACAATCAGGCAGCGAAATACAGAGTTGGGAAATGTGGCGAGAAAATGGCTGAAAAGTGACTGGAAACTGGCTAGCAATTAATATCCCACAGGGGAAAAGGAAGTAGGCTGGGACTCTACAGGAGCAGGTGGCATGGGTGCAGGGGCAGGGCGCTGGGGTGCGGGTTGCAAGAAAATTGTATTTGCTGGGTTAGAAGGCACCAGTCCTGCTCTAGAAGTTTCTGCCTGTTGAGCAATTTGATTTTTCAGGACTTCACTCGCAGCGGTCAACTGGCGTTCATGGCGCTGCAAGCTTTCTAGTTTACGATACTCCTGGCTCCAAAGTTGCTGGGAGTAGACGGTTTGACCATACACAGAGAGGACAGCGATCGAGAGCGCTCCTGTCAAAATTGACAAGCTGCGCTGAGCCCCAATCAGCGATCGCAACCACAGCGGCAACTGGCGGTTATTGGGTAAGCGCTTAACCTGAGCAGACGCAATCTGGGTTGTGGAGGGGCGGCGAGGAGTTGCAATTGGCTGTAGCTTGGTAATGGGAGTGACTTTGGCTCCACTGGGATAAATTGCAGTTTGACTAATTCGACTGATTTGACTCGATTGACTTGGGGGCAAACGTCGAGGGGGAATCCTAGATTTTAGACCAACAGCCATAGACCTCACTCCTAAAGCAGCAACGCGGCAGAATTTGACCAGTTTCTTACCGCCAAATTAAATTCATACACCCACACTCATCGGGCATCAGAATTCTACTGACCTCTTAGTACCCATCTGCACCCTCCCGTTAACTGAGAGAATTAAAGACTCCTCAAAGTTCTGAGATGAGTGCTTAGTAGAATTCTTTAGCTAGGACTGCACAACAGAATTGCTGTGATCTTAGCCCCATTACTTCCAATCAATTCACCCTGACGGTTTTTGTTTCTCTACTTTACAGTTTGGCTTCTAAGACCAATAAAATTACGAGGTATAAATATGCAATTGCTCAGTCTACTATCTAATTTGAATTTCAAATAAATCTAAAGGAAGATTTTTTGGAATTACTGCGATCGCCTCACCAATCTACCTCAACTTTATGGCCTCAACCTCTGACAATAAAGACCAACAACATCCGCTCTGGAGCCGCGATCGCCAACTGGTTAACAGCTTGCTAGACGCAGAAGCAACAGACCTGAATTTGGTGGAGCTAGCACGCTTGCGAATTCGCTACAAAGGCTTTCCCGGCGCTAGGGACATTCAAGCAGACCTAGACAAAGCTTTGGCTCAGTGGCAATTGAGCGAAGAGGAGTTGCTTGCCAAAACCAGAGCCATCCATGCCACTGCCCAAGTTTATAGAGGCCGTGGCTCTCAACGGGATGATTGGAGTTAATCGCTGAATTTGGTGCTGAATCAAATCGGAGGCAATCCCTGATTCAGCGCTTAGAGATTGGGAAAAAACAGATTGAAAGTGCCGCTTTCAAACATGATAAAAAGGCCTAGGCCAATCAAAATAATTGGAACAAATGTATTGCCGTAACGGGTAATTAATCGGGTGATTGCAGGGTGACGAGTTAGCTGTTGTGCGATCAAACACCAAAGACCAAGTAACCCAAAAAAGAGTAACAGCGTGATCCCCAACCGATCGCGATCGCTACTCGCAAACAAAGGCACATAAATACCAATATTGTCACCCCCATTGGCGATCGTGGTCATGGCTACAGCATAGACTTTGGGGTTGAAGAAACTGCGCCAACTCGTAGCCTTTGCGATCGGAGGTGAAGGGATTGTAGAAGCTTGGGTAGGGCTATTATTCACTGAACCGATCGCTTGCACATCACTAGCG
>DATNPE010000666.1:0-4191 GCA_036703355.1 Allocoleopsis sp.
GTCTTCCCGCTTCCTAATGGCGGCAGCTACGTAGCTCTGAAGAATATTGAGCTAAAAATTCGCCAAGGTGAGTTTGTCTCCTTGATTGGTCACTCCGGTTGCGGCAAGTCCACCCTGCTCAACATCGTCGCAGGCTTAGACAAACCGACCAGTGGCGGTGTGGTTCTAGAAGGTCGGCAGGTGACATCCCCTGGGCCCGATCGCATGGTGGTGTTTCAAAACTACTCTTTGTTGCCTTGGCTGACGGTACGGGAAAACATTGGTCTGGCCGTGGATGAAGTCGCCAAGAACCTGCCCAAAGGAGAGCGTCGCGGCATCATCGAACACCATATCGATTTGGTGGGGCTGCGAGCAGCGGCAGATAAGCGTCCGGGTCAATTATCCGGAGGGATGAAGCAGCGGGTGGCGATCGCCCGTGCCTTAGCGATTCGGCCCAAGCTACTGCTACTGGATGAACCCTTTGGGGCGTTAGATGCGCTGACCAGAGGCAACCTGCAAGAGCAGTTGATGAAAATCTGCGAAGAGAGCCGTGTGACCTGCCTCATGGTGACCCACGACGTAGACGAAGCACTGCTACTCTCTGATCGCATCGTCATGCTCACCAATGGCCCCGAATCCCACATTGGTCAAATTTTAGAAGTCCCCATTCCTCGCCCACGCCATCGCTTGGAAGTGGTGAATCACCCCAACTACTACAGTATGCGGAGTGAGATCATCTACTTCCTCAATCAACAGAAACGAGCGAAGAAGCGACAAAAGCAAAACATCGCGATCGCGCGTCATGGTTTGGAGAAGGTCAACCTGGATATTGGCTTTATCCCCCTCACCGACTGTGCACCGCTGGTGGTTGCGAAAGAGAAGGGCTTCTTCAAGAAGCATGGCCTCGATGAAGTGAATCTGGTCCGGGAATCCAGTTGGAAAACAGTGGCAGAAGGGATTACCAGCCGCCGACTGGATGCTGCTCAGATGGTGGCAGGGATGCCTCTCTCGATGACGATTGGTGTGGGTGGCAATGCCCCTGTCCCCGTCGTCACGGCTCTGGTCCTCGATCGCAACGGGAACTCCATTACCCTCGACAAGCATTTCCATGAGCAAGGCGTCAAAACCCTAGCAGACTTCAAAGCTGCGATCGCTAAGACTCCTGATCAAGTGCACACCTTGGGGATCGTGCATCCCGCTTCGATGCACAACTTGATGTTGCGCTACTGGCTGGCTTCCGGTGGGATTGACCCCGATACAGATGTGAACCTTACGGTGATTCCACCGCCGCAAATGGTCGCCAACCTCAAAGCAGGTCATATCGACGGTTACTGTGCAGGTGAACCCTGGAACTCACGGGCGATCCAGGAAGGGTTGGGATATGCGATCGCCACTGATCTTGAGATTTGGCCTGGACATCCTGAGAAAGTCTTGGGTGTACGCGAAGACTGGGCCGCTCAGCATCCCGAAACGCATATTGCCCTACTCAAAGGCCTGATGGAAGCTTGTGAGTACTGCGACGATCGCCGCCACCGGGAAGAGATTGCCGAGTTGCTAGCACGGCCCGAATATATCGGTACTCCTGTCACCTACATTCGTCCTGGCTTTATTGATCCCTACGATCGCGGCAATGGCGAAGTACCCCAAAACCTACCCCGCTACAACCAGTTTCATGTGAATCATACCAACTGTCCCGGTCGCGTCGAGGGACTGTGGATTCTCACCCAACTGGCTCGCTGGGGCATTACCGCCTTCCCCAAAAACTGGATTGAAATTCTCGATCGCGTCCGCCGGGTGGATCTCTACGGAGAAGCCGCGAGACAACTGGGCTGGCCCGATGCAGAACCCGATCGCGATGCCTTCAAACTCTTTGATGGCACTGTCTTCAACCCCGACGATCCCATCGGCTACCTCAACCGCCTCACCATTCATCGCGATATCCGCATTGAGGAAATCAACCTCGATCAACCTGCCCCCACCCCAACTTCCAGCAGTTCCTCGATCGCTGCCTAACTTCCCTGCACCCTACGGGAAGACGAAAGGTGTACATCCCTCTTCTCCCTTTCATCCTTCATCCCTCCTCCCTCATCCTTTCCTGAGCAACTATGCAAATCCTCGACGGTCAAACCTTAGAATCATCACCCGCCATTAACCGGGACCCCTTCCTGGTAATCGACAACGTTTCTAAGGTCTACCCCACCCCCAACGGTCCCTACACAGTTTTAGAGGGCATTGATCTCACCGTCTACGAAGGCGAATTTATCTGTGTCATCGGGCACTCTGGTTGTGGCAAATCGACGCTCTTAAACATGGTGGCAGGCTTTAGCAAGCCTACGACTGGAGAAGTGCGTTTGCAAACCAAGCGCATTACCCAGCCCGGACCTGATCGGATGATGGTGTTCCAGAACTATGCCTTGCTGCCCTGGATGACCGCCTTCGATAACGTCTACCTCGGTGTCGATGAAGTCTATCCCGATAAGCCACGGGCCGAGAAGGTGAAGATTGTCCGGGAGCACTTGGCAATGGTGGGTTTGGCAGAAGCCGCCGACAAAAAACCAGGCCAGTTGTCGGGAGGGATGAAACAACGAGTCGCGATCGCCCGTGCCCTCGCCATTCGCCCCGAAGTGTTGATCTTGGATGAACCCTTTGGTGCATTAGATGCCATCACCAAAGAAGAACTGCAAGAGGAACTGCTGCAAATCTGGCGGGATCATCGTTGCACCGTGATGATGATTACCCACGACATTGATGAAGCCCTATTCCTAGCCGATCGCTTGGTGATGATGACCAACGGTCCCTCGGCCCAGATTGGAGAGGTATTGGAGATTCCCTTCCCTCGTCCTCGCGATCGCGCTCAATTACTGGAAAGCCCGGAATACTACAGCCTGCGTAACTACGCCCTCGATTTCCTCTATAGCCGCTTTGCCCTGGCTCACTAAAGGCTGAGCTAAGAATCTGGTCTAAACCACCGAGATCAGATTTTTTGATTATTGTTCGATCTCATACCCGTTTTTGGCTTTACCCGCTTTTACCCTGCTTCGGAATTAGAAATTCTTCCCTCTACTGATTTCAAAGGTTTGACGTGCTCAAAGGATTAACTACATTTAGTGGTCGCTACCGGATTCTGCATCTCACGTGGATTGCCTTTTTTCTCACCTTTGTCTGCTGGTTTAACTTCGCTCCGTTTGCGACCACCATCGGCAAAGACTTAAACCTGACCCCTGAGCAAGTCAAAACTCTAGGCATCTGTAACCTGGCGCTCACCATTCCTGCCCGGATCATCATTGGCATGATTTTGGACCGCTTTGGTCCTCGCATCACCTACTCGGTGTTATTGGTATTTGCAGCCGTTCCCTGTTTAGCCACTGCTTTCTCCCAAGATTTTGGTCAATTGGTGATCAGCCGTTTGCTGATGGGAATTGTCGGCGCAGGATTTGTCGTCGGCATCCGCATGGTTTCAGAATGGTTCCCGCCCAAGGAGATCGGTTTAGCAGAGGGCATCTATGGCGGTTGGGGCAACTTTGGTGCGTTTGCTGCCGAAGCTGCTCTACCGTTGATTGCAGTGGGTAGTGCCTTTATGGCAGGGGGTGCGAGCAACTGGCGCTTAGCGATCGCCCTCAGCGGTATTGTTGCCGCTATCTACGGCTTCATCTATATCCGCAGTGCCCAAGACACGCCTTCGGGCCAAGTCTATCGCCGCCCCAAGCGCAGCGGTTCTTTGGAAGTTACCAGTGTCAAGAGCTTCTTTGCGCTTCTCCTTTCGAACCTGGGTTTGATTCTGGCGTTGGCGCTGTTGGCATGGCGCTTAGCGCAACCGAAGATTGCCTTCCTCAACATGCCCCAAATGATTGTTGTTTGGGTACTCTTGGGCGCTTTGTTTGCCTATCAAACCTACAAGGCTTGGGAAGTTAATCGTGAACTGCTCGCAGGCAAGAAAACCTACGGACCCCGCGATCGCTACCAATTCCGTCAAATCGCGATTCTAGAGTTCACCTATGTTGTCAGCTTTGGTTCCGAACTTGCAGCCGTCTCCATGTTGCCTGCTTTCTTCGAGAACACCTTTTCTCTAGAACATGTGGTGGCAGCGATGATTGCCGCCAGCTACCCCTTCTTTAACTTGGTGTCGCGGCCCAGCGGCGGTTTAATCTCCGACAAATTTGGTAGCCGTAAGTGGACTATGACCATTATCACGGTAGGCATTGGGATGGGCTA
>DATNPE010000667.1:0-4533 GCA_036703355.1 Allocoleopsis sp.
CTCCTTCGGCACCTCCTTAAAGAAGCTATAAATCATCCAAACAACGATGGGTAGGTTAATCAAGGTGTAGATGATGATCAGCCCCAGGCGCGTGTCTAGCAGCCCTGTATTACGACACAAAATATAGATGGGAACGAGCACGCCCACAGATGGCAACATTTTGGTAGACAGCATCCAAAGTAACGTCCCTTTCGTCCGCTTGGTGGGAAAAAATGACATGGCATAGGCCGCAGGGATGGCGAGCAGCAGTGCCACGATGGTAGAGCAGAGGGAGATAGCGATACTGTTGAAAGCATAGTTGAAATAGTTGGCTCGCTCTTGGATCGCCACATAATTTTCCAGCGTGGGCTGGAAGATTAATTGAGGTGGGGTTGCCACCGCAGCCACTTCTGTTTTGAAGCTGGTAATAAACATCCAAAAGATCGGAAAGAACAACAAGCAGGCCACGAGCCAACCGAGGACGGTAAACAACCAACGACGAGAATGTTTAGAGGCCATTGCTAAGTATCCAAATTACGAGCAACACTACGCATTAGAAAGATGGCAACGACGTTAGCCAAGATGACTGCAATCAGCCCTCCAGCTGAAGCACCACCGACATCAAATTCCAATAGAGCTTTGAGGAAGATGTAGTAGGCCAAGTTGGTGGTCGCTAGCCCTGGGCCGCCTCCGGTCGTGACAAAGATTTCGGCAAAGATGGTCAAGAAGAAAATTGTTTCGATCATTGCTACTACCGCGATCGCCCGACTGAGATGGGGCAGCATGACAAACCGAAATAGAGCGATCGCATTGGCTCCATCCATCCTGGCCGCTTCTAGCTGCTCATGGTCGAGAGACTGAATGGCGGTGAGCAAAATCAACAGCGCAAAAGGTAGCCACTCCCAGGAGACAATGATGATGATGGCAAGCAAGGGAAAATCGGTAAACCAATCGATCGCCCCTAGACCTAAACCTCTGGTGATTTGAGCAAATAGCCCATTCACGGGGTGCATCAACATGTTTTTCCAGATCAGAGCGCTCACCGTTGGCATGACAAAGAAAGGAGAGATGGCTAAAACCCTTGCCACACCCTGACCATAAAAATCTTGGTCAAACAGAACCGCCAATAATGTGCCCAAGCCGATGGTGATGGCTAAGACGGAAAGAACCAGAATCACGGTCGTCGCGATCGAGGTCCATAAAGCGGAATCCGTCAGAATAAAGGTGAAGTTCTCCAGGCCAATGAATTTGCGAGCATCTGGATTCAGGAGGTTGTACCGCTGAAAGGAGAACCATAGGGTCATGGCCAGGGGCACAATCATCCAGAGCAATAAAGCAATCACCGAAGGAGCCACCAACGGTAATGTCGATCCCTGTCGCCGCGATCGCGGTTGAGTGGGCGGCGTTTCTTGCTGAGGTCTGACCGCTAAGGAAGAAGACATAGAATACTCACTCAATATATCCTGTGTGTTTCATGAAGCGTTCCGTCGAACTCTGCGATCGCTGTAACGCTTGATCAACTGACATGTTATTGGTTAGAGCGGCGGCAATCGTTTGGCCGACCGAGGAGCCGATCGCCTGAAATTCTGGAATATCGACGTACTGAACTCCCTTATAAGGGGTGGGTGCTATGGATGGACGGGTGATATCCGCAGATTCAATGGCTTGTAAGACCGTCTCGGCAAAGGGAGCATTTTTACGATAGTTCGGATTCTCATAGGTAGAGGTGCGAGTACCAGGTGGCACCGCTACCCAACCATTTTTCTCCGCCACCAGTTGCACATATTCCTTTGAAGTCGCCCAAGCAATAAATCTTTGAGCTGCTTCTGGAGATTTGGAAGTTTTCGGAATTGCTAAGGCCCAGGCCCAAAGCCAATTAGAACCATTGGGATACTTCTCAATTGGGGCTCGGGCAAAACCCACTTTGTCATACACTTGAGATTCTTTAGGATTGGATAACAATCCTGCTGCGACCGTGGCATCTACCCACATGCCACATTTACCCGTGGAGAACAAAGCCAGGTTTTCATTGAAACCATTAGAACTGGCACCAGGGGGACCATACTTGTGCAGCATATCCACATAGAACCCAACCGCTTCTCTCCAGGCAGGGGTATTGATCGTGGGTTGCCAATTCATGTCAAACCATTGACCCCCATAGGTATTGACCAACGTAGACAGAAAGGCCATATTTTCACCCCAACCCGGTTTGCCTCGGAAACAAACCCCGTAAACATCTTGGGTGGGATTGTGGATCTTGCTCGCCCACTCACGCATCTGAGCATAGGTCGGTTGGGGAGGAACCGTAATGCCTGCTTGCTCAAAGAGGTCTTTGCGGTAATACAACATGGAGCTTTCGCCATAAAACGGCACTGCATATAGCTGACCGTTATGGGAAAGTCCCTCTCGGATGGGTTTCAGCAGATCGTTGACATCATAGCTGGCTGGCAGATTCAGCGGTCTCAGCCAGTCTCGTCGGGCCCAAATCGGGGTTTCATAAGAACCAATTGTCAGGACATCAAACTGTCCCCCTTGGCTCGCGACATCCGTGGTGGTGCGCTGGCGCAGAACGTTTTCTTCTAGCACCACCCAGCGGAGTTGGATATCAGGATTTTCAGCCTCGAACTGACGAGACAAATCCTGCATCACGACCATATCTCCATTGTTCACAGTGGCGATCGTGATCCTCGTTTTTTCTGCTGCTTGCGAGTCGGGGGCACAAGCATGGAGAAGTTGCGTCAACATCACTCCCATGAGGAACGCAACCAATAGTTTGGCAAAGCGAGGCATTCGCATTGCGAAGCTCCTCTATTTGTAAAAAGCGAATGAAATTTTTGATTTTATGCTCTTTATTTGGGCAAAAGCTCAATAATAGAAATCATACAAAGCTGCACTCTAAAACTGAAACATTCATCACCATTTGCAACAATTCTTGATTCCGAGGGAAAAGTCATGACCGCAACAGCGACCTACAACTTTGCAGGCAAAACCATCTTGATTACGGGCGGCGCAGGCGATATCGGACAGGCGACGGCCCAGCGCTTTGCAGCAGATGGTGCAGGAATTGTCTTACTGGACCTCAATGAAGCCAAAATGGCAGAGGTGGCTCAAACCCTGACGCACTATGGAGTCAGCGTCGGTACTTTTCGTTGTGATGTCACCCAGGCAGAGGAGGTCAGGCAGGCATTTGCTGGGGCGATCGCGCAGTTCGGGCAGATTGACTATGTGTTTAACAATGCAGGCTATCAGGGGGCCTTTGCTCAGACAGATCAATATCCTGAGGATGATTTTCAACAAGTGATTCACATTAACGTGGTGGGAGCATTTCACGTTTTGAAAGCAGCGGCGCAGCATTTGCGGCAGGTGGGAGGAGGAGCGATCGCGAATATGGCAAGCCATGCGGGCGTGATGGGGCCACCCAATATGCTGGCCTATGCTGCTTCTAAGTTTGCCGTCGTTGGGATGACTCAAACGGCTGCCAAAGATTTAGCACCCTACGGTATCCGGGTCAACTCGCTGTCGCCCGCCCTGATTGGTCCTGGGGTGATGTGGACCAGGCAGACTGAACTGCAAGCAGGAGTGGGTTCGCAGTATTTTGACTCCAATCCTCAAGTCGTTGAGCAACAAATGATTAGCTCGGTGCCCCTGCGTCGCCTGGGCAGCTTGACGGAAGTCGCCAATGGAGTTGCATTTCTCATGAGCGATGAGGCAAGCTATATCACTGGATTTAATTTAGAAGTGACGGGTGGCATCTAAGTAGTGATCTGTGTTACAAAAGACTGGGCAAAAAATTTACATCTGAGCATATAATTACTCGCTTGAATCTATCTTTTGGGGGTAGACGCTCGTTAAAGTTAAGCTATGAGAGAACCTTGGATACGCGATCGCAGATTAGACCTAGCGGCTCATGCAGCTTGGCTCTATTACATTGCTGGAAATACTCAAGAGGAGATCGCTTGTAAGCTGAAAGTCTCCCGACAGGCGGCACAACGCTTAGTGGCCTTGGCGGTGAGCGAAAAGCTGATTAAATTTCGCCTCGACCACCCATTGAGCGACTGCATTGCTTTAGCAGAGGCTCTGCGGAATGCCTTCAAGCTGTCTCTCTGTGAAGTAGTGCCCAGCGATGGCGGGAGGGGTGATACCTTCAACGGCATTGGAGTTTGTGCGGCCACTCATTTAGAGGCTTATTTAGACGCTAAAACTCCCACCATTTTGGCATTTTCTTCCGGACGCACCTTGCGCGCGATGGTGGAGCAAATTCCTTCGATGGAGCAACCACAGCACAAGATTGTCTCGATCATTGGCAATATGTCTCACCACGGACGAGCCGGACGTTATGAGGTCGTGATGCACCTGTCCGATCGCGTGGGTTCGCAGGCATATCCTGTGCCAACGCCAGTCGTCGCAACCAGCGTCGAAGAACGAGAACTCTTGCAGACACAGCGATCGTTTATTGCAGTCAAGGCTTTAGTCGAGCAAGCAAAAGCGACGTTTGTTGGCATTAGCCAAATCGACTGGCAAGCCCCGTTACATCTAGATGGTTTTATTAGTGAT
>DATNPE010000668.1:0-6288 GCA_036703355.1 Allocoleopsis sp.
GCACTCATAAGTTTATTAAAGTAAACGGTAGCGATTAATCACTCAAGAGGGTGTTGCTAAGTCGGATAAAATCAGCTTATTTGTCAAAATTTTGTTAGTAGCGAACCGAAAATCTTGAGCTAAGATTGTTTCGTACACAACCTTTTTCCCGCTCAGCAGTCACCCTCTCAAGGGCTAGCTGTCCTGAAGTCGTCCCATTAGCGCATCTTGAGAACTTTTCTTAGAATGAGCCGCCAATTCCTGGTTACTCAATTCTCCGCCAAGTTCTACAGTCATCTTGCATCACTTCACCCCGCTATAGGCCCATTTGAGGCTGTTTCCCATGAGTCATGATCCCCTGTCCAGAGATATGAGGTTGCCAGCACCCTGCATTGTTGACACTGGCATCATTGTGAGTAAACAAGACATGCAGCGTCTGCTAGCTGACTTGGGTCGAGTCCGCTACATTTACACCCAGGATGGCAACCTGCTGAGCGAAGGGGAAGGATGTGTACTAGAGGTCTTTGCTGATCCGCAGCAGTCCACCTTAGTTGCAAATCACGCGCTGTATTTGAACGTTTATAGCTTTGACTACCTGGAGCTAAAAAAATCAGTCGAGCAAGAACCTTGTTTTGACTTGATTCAAGATTCAAGACAACTCCGGTTGATTCCTGTCTCCAATCCTCTGCAAGAGCAAACCACCCGCACACTCAATGCCGCAGCGCTAGAAGCCGTGGTAGCTGAAGTGCTCTCGGCGAATTGGGATGTCAGAATTGACGACGAAGAGAACTTTTCTTTTTAGGTTCTATCTACTTAGGTTCTATCTATTTCTAGGTTTTGCTGAATGAAGGTTGCGGTCTTCAGTACCAAACCCTATGACCAAACGTTTTTAGCAGCAGCTAACACCCAGCATGGTCATGAGCTACATTTTTTTGAATCTCATTTAACCAGCCAGACGACAGCGTTAGCGGCTGGTTTTTCTGCAGTTTGTATCTTCATCAATGATGCCCTCAATGCTGATGCACTAAAGGCGTTAGCACAGCAAGGAACTCGCCTCATTGCGCTGCGTAGTGCTGGCTTCAACCATGTTGACCTAGCAGCGGCAGAGCAACTTGGCTTAACGGTGGTTCGAGTCCCTGCTTACTCGCCTCATGCGATCGCTGAGCACACAGTCGCCTTAATGCTGGCGTTGAATCGCAAGATTTATCGAGCGTATGCACGAGTACGAGAAGGTAACTTTTCGTTAGATGGTCTGTTGGGCTTTGACTTGTATGGTCGCACCGTTGGTATTGTTGGTACGGGTAAAATTGGGGCGATCGTGGCTCAAATCATGCATGGCTTCGGTTGTCGTTTGCTGGCCTACGATCGCGTTCCCAATCCTGCTTGTGAGGCGATCGCAGTAGAATATGTGTCGCTTGCAGACTTACTCGCCGCAGCCGATATTATCACTCTGCACGCACCGCTAACCCCTGAAACTCATCACTTGATTGATGCAGCAGCCATAGCGCGTCTCAAGCCTGGAGCGATGTTAATCAACACCAGTCGGGGCGCTTTAGTAGATACTCAAGCGGTTATTGGCGGCTTAAAGTCGGGCCAAATTGGTTATTTGGGCTTAGATGTTTATGAGCAGGAAGCCGACTTGTTTTTTGAGGATTTATCAAATCAGGTGATTCAGGATGATGTATTTCAGCGATTGCTCACATTCCCCAATGTAATCATCACGGGGCACCAAGCTTTTTTCACCGAAACTGCTTTAAAGAATATCGCTGAGACCACTTTGAATAATCTGACAGACTTTGAGCAAGGTCGCCCCTGCGTCAACCGAGTCACACGACCAAACTCAACCTAAGACAGATTCACGGTTTGGGTTCTGATTTTAGGCTTAGGGGATGCTGTCACAAGCCCGTTTAACTAAAACTTTACTTCACAAGTTTTGGAGTTCTTGTTGTTAACTATCTTGCAATTTGTGAAGCTCTGCTTTAGTGTCAGATATGTTTGAAAACTAGCAAAAACAGTTCTACAACTCTGCTACTGTCTGCCGTTAGTTGGAGCTTCCCAAAGCTAATATTACCCAGGTCGTCGTTCTCGAGATATTCGTATGAATCCCGAACTGAAAACATCTGATTATACTGATTCCAGCACCCCTGAGTTTGCTGACGTAGAAGATAGAGCGGAACTTGAGGTCACCACCGCTGAGCCTGCTCCGATTGTCGTGTCTCCCCAATCCTCTCAGTCTTCTGAGCAATGGACACAAATTGGCGAGCGCGTTTCTTACTATTTAGGGCAGCTGCCTGAGTTTTTGTCAGATTTCTTTAATCAGAATCAGCGCCTTCTGATTAACTTGGGTCTCTTGTTTGGCGGTATTGTTACTGTCAAGCTGACGCTCGCGATCCTAGATGCTATTAATGATATTCCGCTGTTGGCACCCACCTTTGAGCTAGTTGGAATTGGTTATTCAGCTTGGTTTGTCTATAGATATATGCTGAAGGCTGAAACCCGCCAAGAGCTAACTCAAGAGATTGACACGCTGAAGCAGCAAGTGGTGGGTGGTCGTAAGTAAGGCATCTTGGCAATGTTGAGTTTGACTTAATATTGCTGGTTTAGTTGTGAGCGCTGGCTCATCAATTCAGTAAAAAAGCCCACTCTGTAAAGTTAGTGGGCTTTTTTGTGCTGGTAAGGGGACAATTACGATCGCCTCTTATGCAGCAACTTGATCTGGGTTAAGAAGCGATCGCGCAACTCCTTGTGATATTAAGTGCTTTTGTTTTGTGTTTAGTAGAACCGAGCCCTTGGGGGCGCTTGCCCCCAAACCCCCGCTGAGGGACGGCTGCGTCCCCCAGACCCCCTCCAGAAGGGGATTGAGTGTCTGCTCTCTTCTGTTTTCGGGAGTGTCGGGAAAGGGATAGAGGATGCGGTTAAGGGGTTATAGGGCCGAGACGGTGAGTTGGTTGGGTTGGGCGGGGTTGCCGTGGAGGGTGATGCTGCGCTGGTTGGCGGCTAGATGACGGACGATCTTATAAATGGATTCGATTTGATCGGTAGCTTCTGTTTTTTCGGCGATCGCTTGCAGGGAGAGGGGCTGTCCGGAGTCTTGTAAGACTTTCACGACTTGTTTTTGCAGGTCGAGGACGGAGGCGGCAGCTTTTTTGCCTGCTTCTACGCCAGGTTGGTGGTAGGCGTTGATGTTGACCAGGAAGCCGTAGAGGCCAACTGCACGTTCGTACAGGGCAATTAGGGCTCCGACATTGAAGGGATCGACTTGGGGAATGGTGACAGTGATCGAATCGCGCTGGTTCTCGTAGAGGGCGCGGCGGGTGCCTTGCAGCAAACCGGAGAGGTAGTCGCCGGAGGTCACGCCAGGTTCAACTTCTACCGAGGGGCCTTGGCGATCGCGCAGCACTTCAATGAAGGTGACGAAGAAATTGGCAACCCCTTCCCGTAACTGCTGGACGTAGGCGTGCTGGTCGGTGGAGCCTTTGTTGCCATAGACGGCGATCCCCTGGTGGACGATTTGGCCGTTGAGGTCTTTCTCTTTACCGAGAGATTCCATGACGAGCTGTTGTAGGTAGCGGCTAAACAGCAGCAAGCTGTCTTTGTAGGGCAGCACCACCATGTCTTTTTCGCCTCGGCCATTGCCTGCGTAGTACCAGGCCAAGCTTAAAAGGGCGGCGGGATTAGTTTTGAGCTGCGGCACGCGGGTGGCAGCATCCATTTCCTTGGCTCCCGCTAACATGGCTCGGATGTCAATGCCTTGCAGGGCTGCGGGCAGCAAACCCACGGCTGAGAGTTCGGAGGTGCGTCCGCCGACCCAGTCGTGCATGGGGAAGGTAGCTAACCATGCTTCTGACTTGGCCAGTTTGTCTAAGCCGCTGTCTCTGCCTGTGATGGCAACGGCATATTGAGGGAAATTCAGCCCGCGATCGCTGTAGGCTTTTTGCACTTCCAACATGCCATTGCGGGTTTCGGGGGTACCACCAGATTTGGAAATCGTGATGACTAATGTACTAGAAAGCCGATCCTTCAGTTGAGCCAGGACGCGATCGATGCCTGCGGGATCGGTGTTGTCAATAAAGTGAATATTTAGGGGGGGGGAATCTGGTGCGAGTGCTGCGGCAACGAACTGCGGTCCTAAGGCTGAACCACCAATCCCGATAGAAAGAACATCGGTGAATTTTTCGGCTTGAGGAGGACGAATAGCTCCGCTATGAATTTTTTGGGTAAACGCTTCAATCTGCTCTAGCGTTTCTACGATGTCTTGCTTCAGTTTTGGAGTGGGGGCTAAGTCGGGGTCGCGCAACCAATAGTGGCCCACCATGCGGTTTTCATCGGGATTGGCGATCGCGCCTTTTTCTAGCTCGGCCATGTCCCGGAAGGCCCGCTCAAATTTGGGCTGGAGTGTTTTGACGAAGGCATCATCAAACCGCATACGGCTGATATCGAGATAAAATTCCAAGCCTTCGTGGTAGTAAAGCCAGTCTTGGTAACGTTGCCAAAGTGCAGCGGCATCCATAAACAGTATTTCCACCTATTGTCTTTATCATTCATCAGTTTACCGATGGAGTTTAGAGTCTGTGGTAGAACCCTAAACTTTCGGCTTTGGCAGGATACGTAGAAACTTAATAATTTGACCTGTGACTTCTATGGCGACAAAGTGACGATCGAGGGTGAACCGATAGAAAATTGCGCTAGAACCCATTTGGCGAAGCTCTGGCAAGTCATGTAATTGTGTCAGTTGTAGAAATTCCACAAAGACAAATTGGTACACCCGCTGGTACACGGTCGGGTCTAAATCTTTTAGGTCTAAGAGAAAAGACCTCTCGTAACGGATTTCCAGCTTCAAAGGTTTATGCAATCTACTTCTGAGTGGTAATTCACGTATGTTGGCGTGGCCACAGCTTTGAATTACAACGTTTTTTACAGTAAGGGCAGCGATCGCAATGCTTCTTCATGAGTCAGGGTGTCGCCTGGTTGCAGCGTTTGCTTCGATTCTTCGATCGCCCGAATCACATAAAAGTCGTAATAAAGGGCCTCTAAAACTGGCCATATACTTTCTATCTCCTCATCGGACAGTTGATCAATTAAGCGATGTACCCTACTTCTGAGAGGATTCATACTTACAAAGCTGCTGTAGTTGCCGAGTAGTCAGCGATCGCGCCGCTACTTTTACAACACAACAATACTGCATTGACTTAATTTGATTGCGAAACTGCCCTGAGAAATGTTGCCCTGTACACTTTTTCGACTCGATCTGTTGCTACAGATTGTTGACTGAGGACACCAAGATGATGCAGATTGCTTAATGCAGCGATCGCAGAGTTCATGAATATTCGCATTGGCAACGGTTACGATATTCACCGCCTAGTTGAGGGACGAGCTCTGATTTTGGGTGGGGTCAATATTCCCCATGAGTTAGGCTTACTCGGTCACAGCGATGCGGATGTGCTGACCCACGCCATTATGGATGCCATGTTAGGGGCGCTAAGTTTGGGAGACATTGGCCTCTACTTTCCTCCCTCTGATCCTAAATGGGCGGGTGCCGACAGCCTGAAGCTGCTAGAGCAAGTGCATCAATTGATCCGCAACGAAGGTTGGCAAATTGGCAATATTGACTCGGTGATTGTGGCGGAACGGCCCAAACTCAAGCCTCACATCTCAGCGATGCGCGATCGCCTTGCCACCATTCTAGAACTTAATCCCAACCAAGTCGGTATCAAAGCCACAACCAACGAAAAACTAGGCCCAGAAGGACGGGAAGAAGGAATTTCTGCCCATGCCGTCGTGTTATTGCAGCAAGCAGCCTAGCAGGTGTTACAGCAAGCAACCTAGCAGATAGAATCGAGGCAAGTTAGCCGCCCTTCAACCATGTTTCACCCGTTACGCCGCTTAAAGTTTTTGCCTTGGCTATCGCTCGCCTTACTCACCCTTGCTACTTTAGCGATCGTGGTAGGGATAGAGGTGATCATTGGGCTGAGTTACGCCCGTGTTGGAGCCGTACGAGCCATATTAAATGTTCTGTTTAGGCCACCTTGGGTCGCGATCGCGCTTCTGGCTGTTGGCGCTGGCATCGGGGCACTCGCGGTTTTCTTGCTAGAAACAAGATGGCGGCAGTTATCGATCAATGCTGGGGTTTTATGGGCGCTGGTCCTGTGTTTAATTCTAGGGTCAGTGCTCCGAAGCCTGATTCGAGTACCGTTGATTCTAGTGAATCCCAACGAAACCCAGTTTATTGGCCTTATTGTCGGGGTGTTTTGGCGAGGCCGACCCTACTGGCGTTGAGCTAGCGGCGGTACTGCAAGACTAACTGCGATT
>DATNPE010000669.1:0-2630 GCA_036703355.1 Allocoleopsis sp.
CAACAGGGCCTGAGTTCAGTGTCATATCGCTACCAGCCGAGTAAGGTATTATTGACTATTGCTCAGTACCCAATTCACCAGGGTTCGCACTGGGTAGCCTGTAGCACCGACATTATTACAGCCGTCTTCTTTATCTGCCCAAACGGGACCGGCAATGTCTAAATGTACCCAAGGCGTTTCTTTAACAAACTGCTTCAAGAACAGAGCAGCAGTAATGGAACCTCCCGCACGCGGGCCAGTATTTTTCATGTCCGCAATGGGTGACTTCAAACCATCGAAGTATTTATCCTCCATTGGCATTTGCCAAAGTTTTTCGCCTGCCGCTTCCGCCGCTGCCTTCATCTGAGACGCTACAGCATCGTCTGTTGTCCACATCCCAGCTATGTCATTGCCTAAGGCGATCACACAGGCACCAGTCAGCGTTGCTAAATCGACGATCGCATCCACTCCCAGTTTCTCGGCAAATACCAAGGCATCTGCCAGCGTCAAGCGCCCTTCCGCATCGGTGTTGTTGACTTCGATCGTCTTGCCGTTGGAGGCGGTAAGGATGTCACCAGGGTGCATAGCCTGTCCGCTAATCATGTTTTCCGTCGCCGCACTGATGAAGTGAACCTCAACATTTGGCTTCAACTGAGCGATCGCTTTTGCCGCCCCTAGGGTTGCGCCTGCACCGCCCATATCCGTCTTCATCGCCTCGATCCCACTACCGGCAACCTTGATGTTCAAGCCACCGGAGTCGAAGGTTAAACCCTTACCCACAATTGCGACTTTGCGCTTCGGTGTGCCTTCTGGCTTGTAGGTGAGATGAATAAACTTCGGGGGCATATCCGACGCTTGGGCAACTCCTAAAAAGGCACCCATCCCCAACTTTTCACACTCGTCCCGTTCTAAAATTTCCAGAGTAAGACCGTATTCTGATGCGATCTCCTCTGCTGTTTCGGCTAACTTCATCGGCGTCACCACATTCGCGGGTGCCGCAACGAGTTCCCGTGCCAAAATCACACCAGAACCAATGGCGTGAGCACGGTTAATCGCCTCTTCCTGATTCCCCAATCCCAACAGCTCGACCTGTTCTAATTTCGCTCCTTTGTCTTCCGATTCAGACTTAAAGCGATTATCCTGGTGCAGGGCGAGTACAATGCCTTCCGTAATCACTTGCGCTGTCGCTGCTGGGTCATCCTTGACCACAGGTAAACTAATGCCCAGCGTTTTCACCTTTTGCTGTTTCGCGGTTCGTGCGATCGCTGCTCCCACACGACGCAAGCTATCTAGGGTTAGAGCGTCTGGTTTACCCAATCCCACCAGTATAATTTTACGAATTGAGCTACCGCCACCCACACGCGTTACAGCACTGCTGCCAACGCTGCCCTTAAATTCTGTTTCTTCAATAAGTTCCTTCAGCGTACCGCCAAACTTCTCATCCAGTTGGGCTAAATCACCCGTTAGTGTAGTAGTCTCTTCAAATAATCCAACAGCCAGCGCATCACCAATCCAATCTATGCGGGGTGTGTCCGTTGCTCGAATTTCCATTCCTTGTTCTATTGATCTACATGTACATGTACCTGACTTCAAGTATTGCTCAAAAACTCGTAAAGACCCACGATTGCTGCTTCCAGCATTTCGGGCGGAGTTTGCTAGAATCTTGCAGGTTAGGTTTCGACGATTTGAGTCTGATCAGAGTGCCTACTCACTGAAAACTTCAATCAGCTTACGCAATATAAAGTTCTGCCAAGAAAGGGACAAACGAGGGGAAATGCTAAAGGGACGAATCAACAAAATTCCTGTAGCGGTAGGGTCGGGACTATTAGTGTGCGCCCTGCTTGGCTCATCAATCGTAGCACTGAAAATGACCGGTCTCTTGGATCGATGGACTGGTAGCGAACAGACTCAAAATCCTTTCCAACTCACTCCCAAAAAGGAGAAATCGGAGGTTTTACCGCTGGTGTCGCTGCCACCGCAAGCGAGAGCATCAAAGTTAGAGGCGCTCGCCTCTGGTTCCAAATCTCTTGATCAGCATCGCGCCCGCTATCTCCTAGCATCCGATTTGATTCAACAAAAACAGGGAGAAAAGGCGATCAAGTTGCTGGAAGGACTGGAATCAGAGTATCCTGTGCTAGCGTCCCACATCGCGCTAAAACGCGCCCAAGCTTATGAAGTGATGGGGGATAAAGCGAAAGCTCAACAAGCTTGGAACGCCATCCTAACCCAGTTCTCCGAACAGCCAGTAGGGGCGGAAGCGTTGTATGTTTTAGGCAAATCCAATCCTGAATATTGGGATCGGGCGATCGCACAATTTCCCACTCATCCGCGTACTCAAGACATCATTAATCAACGGTTGAGTAAGAATCCCAATCAGCCTGCGTTGTTGTTGGTCTTAGCGAAATCTAACCCAGAGGGAAAAGGCATGGGTGCGATTCGCGATCGCTTAGTTAACCAGTTTTCCGCCCAACTTAAGCCAGACGATTGGGAAGCGATCGCATTTGGCTATTGGCAAACAATGGAGTATGGCAAAGCGGCTCAAGCTTACTCCAAGTCACCCCGAACTCCCCTCAACGCTTATCGCGTCGGTCGAGGGTATCAACTCCAAGGAAAACGGGCAGAAGCTAGAGTGGCTTACCAACAGCTTCTCC
>DATNPE010000670.1:0-9586 GCA_036703355.1 Allocoleopsis sp.
TCACCAGCTTTAACAAAGGCAAATCATTTCTACACAGAATCTTGAAGAAACAGCGCGGTTCTCAGAGTTCTCTCAGACTATAGTGGCGGTAGACATCGGTGCCCCCAATGTTCGTCAGGTTTTGTTAGACTCACACCGAATCGCTTAGACAGCCATTGCATCTCTTTGCCGTCATGGTTCTGGCTGCTGTGGAGTGGATTCTAGGTAGCAACTCACTCAGTTGCTTGAGCGTCGGATGAATGCCGTTGGGCGATCGCGCCAGTGCCACTCACAATTTCACGAATATTTCACGAATTGTTGTGAACTTGCAATCATTCAGCGAATAGCACTCCTGCGCTTACTAAGATAGATGAAGAACTCAGCTTGCTCGGAAGATTCATGACCCCAACCCTGATCAAATCGCCCCAGGCTCCCCGGCTGAATGCCCCCACAGTTCGTCGTTTAGCGAACGGGCTGACCATCGTCGCAGAGCAGCTCCCGATCGAAGCGGTCAACCTCAACCTCTGGCTGAATGTCGGTTCAGCGGTTGAAACCGATGCGATTAACGGCATGGCCCACTTCCTAGAGCACATGGTGTTTAAGGGAACGGCGCAGCTCGCCAGTGGAGAATTTGAGCGCTTGATTGAGGAGCGGGGCGCAGTCACAAATGCGGCGACAAGCCAGGACTACACCCACTACTACATCACCACGGCCCCTAAAGACTTCGCAGAACTAGCCCCGCTGCAAATGGATGTGGTGTTGAATGCCGAAATTGCCGATGAAGCCTTTGAGCGAGAGCGATCGGTGATTCTAGAAGAAATTCGCCGCTCCGATGATAATCCCCGTCGCCGTACCTTTGCTAGAGCGATGGAAGTAGCATTCGAGAAACTCCCCTATCGCCGTCCGGTGCTCGGTCCTACCGCTGTGATTGAGCAACTCACACCTCAGCAGATGCGCGACTTCCACAGCCAACACTACCAGCCCCACTCTATGACCGCGGCAGTGGTGGGCAATTTGCCTGTAGAAGAATTAATCCAAATCGTAGAAACCTCACTGGCTCAGGTGCAAGCCCATCGCCCCGCAATTGCCCCTCAAGCTTCCCTCCACCCTTTACCTAGCTATAGCCTAGAGCCTGCCTTTGACCGCATTGTGCGGCAAGAAGTGGTTGATGACAGCTTGCAGCAAGCTCGCTTAGTGATGGCATGGCGGGCTCCCGGATTAGCAGAGTTACAGGAAACCTATGCGTTGGATATTTTAGCCACCATTCTGGGTCAAGGCCGTACCGCTCGCCTCATCCGCGACCTGCGGGAAGAAAAAGGACTCGTCACCAGCATTGCCGCCAGCAACATCACTTACGAAATGCAGGGAGCCTTTTACATCTCCGCGCAGCTCCCGACCGAAAATATTCCAGTCGTAGAAGCGGCGATCGCTGAGCACGTCCGTCAGATCCAGACGGAACCTGTGACAGAAGCCGAAATTTCCCGCGTCCGGACCCAAGTGGCCAATCGGTTTATCTTTGGCAACGAAACCCCCAGTGATCGCGCCAGTTTGTACGGCTACTATCAAGCAATGGTGGGAGATCTAGCGCCAGCCCTGAATTACCCTGCCCACATTCAAGCCTTGGATGCTACTAGCTTGCAAGCCTCCACTCAACGCTACTTGTCCAGCGATGCTTATGGGGTTGTGACCCTCAAACCTGCTGCCTAAACTCGACTTGAACTAGTGCTATGTGGACGACTATTGCTGCCCGGATTACTCAAGCCACAGGATACGAATTTCAAGTCAGCAATCAGCGGGCTGTCGGGGGTGGCTGCATCAACCGAGTCTACGCCTTAGAGGGCTACCAGAAAGCAGATCCTAGCTCTACTCGGACTTACTTCGTCAAGCTCAATCAAGCAGCCCAGCTTGCCATGTTTGAAGCCGAAGCGCTAGGGCTGCAACAAATGCGAGTTCAGCCGACCATTCGCATTCCTGAACCGATTTGTTGGGGCGTAGCAGAAAACTCCGCTTATATAGTCCTGGAGTGGATTGATTTAGGACGGGGCGATCGCCAGTCTTGGTTCGCAATGGGTCAGCAGCTAGCGGCCATGCACCGAGTCACGAGTGCCAATGGGTTTGGCTGGGATCGCTCAAATACCATTGGTTCCACGCCCCAAATCAATGCTTGGACGAAAGATTGGACAGAGTTTTTTACCCAACACCGAATTGGTTATCAGTTCAAGCTGGCTCAACGGCGGGGTGGGCATTTTCCGCAGCAAGAGCGGTTGTTAACTGCCATTCCTGAACTCCTGGCGAATCACCAGCCCCAGCCTGCTCTCGTCCATGGAGATTTTTGGTCAGGGAATGCTGCTGTGACGGCAACAGGGGAGCCTGTGATTTTTGATCCCGCTACCTATTTTGGCGATCGCGAGGTAGACATCGCCATGACCGAGCTATTTGGGGGATTTCCGCCAGAGTTCTACCAAGGTTACAACCAAGCTTGGCCGCTCGATCCAGGCTACGATCGCCGCAAAACCCTCTACAACCTCTACCACATCCTGAATCACTTCAACCTCTTTGGCGGTAGCTATGAGGCCCAAGCGAACCGGATGATGCAGCAGATTTTGGCTTAGCGATTGACTCGGCTCAGCAGCCAAAACGAAGAAACCAACCCCGCAAAATGGCCCGCGATCGTATTGGTATTGGCCTGCACCACAAAAAAGTCCAAGGGTCGAATAATGGGGATCGCACCGCTGCCATAGAGCGGATAAGCCTGAGGCTGGGCGATCGAACGGGCAATCAAACCACCCACGATCGCCTCAGCCCCCACAATGGTCAACAACATGCCAACTAGATTCAGCATGATACCCAACTGCAAGAGCTGAATCGTATCGGCTTTGCTAGGGCGCAAACTGGTGTTGGGGTCTCGTAGTTGGCGAGCAATGCGAACATAGCGAAACGCCCAGTAGATGCTGATCCCCAGCGCTACCAAGCCACAAACCGCAAAGAAGACACCAAAACCAGTGCCAACTTTACTGGCACCTGTCGCGTCTCCAGTTCCCCGACTAAAATTAGCCACAATTAAAACAACAGTGGAAACAACCCCTAATACGAGTTGTGACCAAAAACTGATCCAGCCAGTGAGGCGAAAGTTGGTAGCAATTTGGCGAATGGCAGGAGGAATTGCGGAAGAGTCTGACTGATTCAACATGGTGCTCTAAACGGGCGTCAATACCTGGTGATTCATCTATCCAAGGTAACTAAAGCATAACTTTTCTCAGTTCTATCTCTTAGTTCTACCTCAGACCTAATTTCAGCTTCATCTCAACAGTATCTTTGTATTTTTTAACGGGATTGGATTACTAATTTTTTTATAGACAAACTCAGCTAAATCATCGGTTTTAGCCTTTCTCCTAATCCATATGGATGACCCGACTGGGTGAAAGCGGAAATCCCCGTGAGATCTAGCAGACGAACTCAGAATTAAATGTCTAGAATTAATATTACGTCCCCTAACTACTTCAGTTAAATGGATTGAGGTCGGGCACTTCGAGTCTGTCAGTTACCAAAGCTAACTTCAGCATCAACTCTCTGAAAACCAGTGTGAGAGTGAAAAGCATAGTCTAGAGCTTTCTTGAGTATGCATCTACTGTCATTTGAATAAACCCAAGCTCACTGTTCTAGAGATGAGCCGCGAGCTTAGGCAGCACAGGCTTCAGTCAATTACGGGAAATAACGAGCAACAGAGGGCTAATCAAATGGATAGTTGCTCTTTCGCTATTTCCGTTGCCCAGGACTACAGCATCAACAACCTAGCTTGAATGTGGATTGATTAATTATGGGTTTAACCATGCGATTTGAAGATATCTACCAGTTTTTCCAAGATCCCCCACCCATTTATCTCAATAAAGAACTCGCCGTTTGCTACGTCCTATCAGTGTTGCAGCGTGGGGATTCTTACGGAACCGAGTTGATTCAGCTTTTAGAGAACGAGTATCGCACTTATCGTCTCTCAGACACCGTCCTTTACAGCGCCTTAAAATTTCTGGAAGATGAGGGAGCTATCCAGGGGTATTGGCGCAAGGTAGAGGGGCGAGGTCGTCCTCGTCGAATGTACCAAATACGTCCAGAGTGGTCTGAGCGAGCTCAAGAATTATCTCGTCTCTGGCAAGGATATGCAACTGGCAACCTCCCCCCCAACGACCACAACTAGGCTCCTGAGCTGTATCTTCTTGGTTTTGCCTCAAGGCGCGATCGCCCTGACTCAAAAGCCGAGTGGATGCGGCTCCAGCCCTGCCAATCAGCAGCAGATTAAAACTTTCTATACTTATGTAAAGTATAGGTAGTGTCCTTTGTAATTCCTGCCACACCTTATGAATGCTGCCATTCTGCCATCGATATTCGTGATGACCTTGCTGATGGTGGTGGGTCTAATGTTTTTCATTCGAGCCTCCGTCAAAGACAGAACGCAAGAAGTACGACTGGTTACAGAACAGGCAGAAGAATCGTTACTCGACTGCGTGCAACAATACTTTGATCAACGAGCTTACACAGTTGCAGCAGTAGATGCGGCTCAAAACCAAGTAACATTCCAAGGCGTGGTGAGACCTAGTTGGTTCTTGGCTGTCTTTCTAACGCTATTAGCTGCGGCGGGTCTTTTATGTTTAGCTCTCGTCTTGTCAATGGTGTTGCCTAGCCTCACCCAACTTTTGCTCGGTATGGTGGTGTTGGCACCGCTAGCAGGTTTCTTTTACTGGCAGAGAGCAAAACGACCGGAAAAAGTCTCGCTCAAAATCGAGGTGCTTGATACAGAAGCGACCCAACCTCGGAGTCTTGTGACTGTGACAGCCCACCGCGACGAGTTAGCTGAATTACAACGAGCCCTCAATTTAAGAGCTTGTGAGTGATTCGCAACTCAGATTCGCAACTCATGTAATTTTGTACGAGCAGATTCAGAGCAGCCCAGACCTCGCCTAGATCAAATGACCCCACTCAAACAGCAATGCTTGAATGGGGTTTTTGTTTATATCAGTTTGCCTGATTTCCCTTGTCAGCAAAGTATTAAATGTTCCCAACAGACTTATTTGCAAGCTCGACCGATTGAGCTTCAGCGGCTATTGACAGCCACAGGTGCATCTTCTGTATCACCAATCAATACTCTTAGACTGGGAAACAAGAAATGATTCTCTTCGACATATTGAGCACTGAAGAGTCCTTTTTCAGCCCAGAAGTAACGGTCTGTGGTATGCTCGTTTCGCCGTACCAATAGTAAAGCGGGCGGAAGAATAGCTTGCGCTTGAATAAATTTCCGAGCGGCTGTCACTGGTTTTTCTTCGCCACTTTCAATGCTAAACTGAGGCACTAACTCCAGAATTCTGCGCCCTTCTAGACGGCGACGGCTCTTGCGCTTGCGTCTCCTTGCCAATCTCGATACCTCCTCTTTCAGCCGACAGGTGTAGTGATAGTTACAAAACCGTCGCAAGTATATCGGCTTGAGTCCAAAATTTCAACTTCTTTTAAGTCCCTGATACAAAACTCTACGACTAGCCTAAAGTTATACGTGGTAAACCTTTAGACCTCTTTCCTGGGATAGATTAGGTTCTAGAAAACTTAATAAAAATTTAAGTATCTTAACAATAAACATATAAAGCCGTTTGGAAGCTCATGTAAGTGCAAATAGGTGTGTAAACTGATGGATTGTGCTCCAGAAAAGGACTTTCGGCAGTGGGAGTCAGAGAAAACTCCAGTTTGAATTAAATATCCGCAACTGTCTGCATGTTGTTACCTACTAGCCCAGAATTTGTAGCGCTTTGTCGCGCTCAGATGGAACTCTTAATCCAAGGGTTGGGAGCGTCGCTTGGAGTAGTCTATCTGACGGAAGAAATGGCAGATGGCTCGGAAGCCAAGCTGATTCCGGTGGTGGCCTATCCTGAGAAGGCTGCAGTCTGGGACGAAGATCATTTTTTACTGCCTGCCGCTGGGGCAGAGGGCATCTCTAGACCCCAACTATTGTCGGCAGAGGCGACGGATATTGCGGCTCAGGCTGCTTTGAGTCCCCAACGTTTGACTGATGAGATGGGGGCTGCATCGGAGCCGTTCGACCGGGATGGCCTCCAACACCAACGACAAGTGGTTTTACCCTTAATGCATGAGGGCATGGTGATGGGGCTACTGGTAACGGAACGCTCAGATCGACCCTGGAATGAGCAAGAGCGATCGCAAATTGAGCAGGTCGCTCATACTTTAGCTTTGGGCTGTGTGCTAGATCAGCGAGGTCAATGGCTAGAGCAGGAACAGCAGCAACGACGGTTGCTTCAAGCGCAGCAATATAATCTGTTTGATAATTTGCTGCATCAGCTTCGCAATCCTCTTACGGCCATGCGAACCTTTGGCAAGCTGTTGTTGCGCCGACTAGGCAGCGGTGATCCCAATCGAGAGGTGGCCACCAGTATTGTCCGCGAGAGCGATCGCCTCCAAGAGTTGTTGCAACAGTTTGATCAAGCCATTGATGTGGGCAGAGCCGAGTTAGCCCCCCTCACCCTGCTGCCAGCAGGTTCAGCGAGTCCTCCAGGTGCCAATGCCACTGCATCTAGCAACCCGACTGTGGATACAGTAGTGCCCGCTTCCTTGACTGGGACTGAACCTGCACACCATCAAGGTGCAGACGGAACGAATGCTGCTTCGCTGCCACTGTTACCCGCTTCTGGATTTCTGACCGGGGCCAACCTGAAGCTAGAACCTTGCGCGATCGCCAGTATTTTGGAGCCTTTAATTGCCTCAGCTAGTGCGATCGCCCAAGAACGAAATTTGGACCTTTACACCCACATTCCACCCGTCTTACCTTTGGTGCAGGTGAATGCGAAGGCGCTTAGAGAGGTGCTGAGTAACCTGTTGGATAATGCGCTGAAATATACGCCTGCTCAGGGACAGGTGTATTTGGAAGTCAGCACCGATTGGCGCTCACCCTCTCCTCACGCTCATGCTAACTGGCTAGGCATTGCCATCTGGGATACAGGTCCAGGAATTCCACCCCAAGATTTAGCGCATTTGTTTGAGCGGCCCTATCGCGGCGTACAAGCGCAGACAGAGATTCCGGGAACTGGATTGGGTTTAGCGATCGCCCGTGGCTTGGTGCAGCAAATGCAAGGTGAGATTCAGGTATTTAGCCCAGCACAGCAGAGCAACATTGTGCATTTTGTACCACCTCCGCCCCCTACCGCAGGGCCAGGAACGGCGTTTGTCGTTTGGTTGCCCCTCACCTAGTTCAAGCAACTCAACCATAAAAAAACGATCGCAACTTGAAAGCCGCGATCGCAGGGGTGTTAGTTGGAAGTTGAGTGTTTAGGTTTTAGCGCCTGAGCCAAACTACAAAACTCGCAGCTTTGCTCTGACTAGAACTTACTGATTGGTAGAACCTGTTGGTAGAACTAGATCCGAACCGAGGGTCAAGTTGAGATCTTGATCCGGGTCAATGCGAATCAGAGTTACGCGATCGCGGCCCAGGAAGAGTCCGATTAAAGCTCCGATCCCTGCTCCACCCAGAACTTCTTCAGTCGCGATAGCGCGATCGCCAGTCACAGCCGCAACCGCCGCCGCTGCTGCCGCACCTAGCACTGTATCTTTCACAATCGTGCCAGTGCTAGCGCCCTTCCGGACTTCCTCAGTGGTGGTGATCACTTCAGAGGTGGCATTGAGTTGAATCCGCTGACCGCTGGTCAACACGAGTTCTCTCGCTACGAACTGAGAACCACCTTCAGCAGGGCGCAGCTCGCCGACCACTTGGCTACCTGCTGGAATCAGGACAGTGCCTTGAGAAGTGGTGATGTTTTGCGCGACGGTGAGCGTCAGAGGTGCGGTTTCATCGGGTGTGACCAAAATTCTTTCAGCTTCGCCATATCTCACTGGAATGGTAGTGCCCGAAGGAATTCTGACCTGAGTTGGGGTTTGCACTGGAGGACGCTGACCCACGATGTAGGGAGAGCTAATAGCGGTAGCTTGTCCAGAGCTGACCAACGCTTGGTAGATAAAGGCCGCGACTTCAGCACGAGTGGCGACTTCATTGGGGTTCAGCAGTCGGATATTGGGGTAGTTAACCACAATCTGTCTATCGGTGGCTGCGGCAACGCTGCTACGCGCATAACTGGGAACTGCTGCCGCATCACTGTAGTACTGCTGCAAGACGGTTTCTACTTCAGTGCTAACGGAGTAGTCTAAACCGTTCGCCAAAGAAACGAGTACTTGAACGCGAGGAATATTTTGGTTGGGGCGGAACACGTTACCAGGATAACCTGCTAAGAAACCAGTGGTATAGGCTTCCTGAATGGCGCTATAAGCCCAGTAGCTTTGAGACACATCTACAAAGTTGATGGCTGACCGCTCTTGAGAGCGATTGAAGGCTTTGCGAATCATCGCGGCAAACTGAGCGCGAGTCACAGGCTCATCGGGGCGGAAGGTACCATCTGGGAATCCGGCGATGATGTCTCGTTGCGAGAGTTCGTTAATAAAACCTGCGGCCCAGTAGCTAGAGGAAACGTCAGAGAAGCTGGTGGTTTGTGCTTGGGCAGGCATCATCATCACCATTGGGGCCGATGCACCTGCAATGGTGGTCAGGGCCAAAAATGCAGCGGTTCCAGACTGCCAACGGTTGAAGCTAGACATATTGAGGCGTTCTCCAAAAAACAAGAAGCAAATCCGTTATCTTAATCAACTAGACCTTAGAAGAGCTAATTTGTTCCTAAAACTATCTAGAGATGGAAATTCGGTAATTTCAAGGACAAATAACCTAAAATCTCGCAATTTCTGGCCTAAGTTGACATTTGACATTCTTAGATTATGGACGTATAGGGAACTCAATTAGTTTCAACAATACGGAGAATTTAAGAGTTGAGTTTCTGGGGCTAGTAAAAGTGATACACCGTCTCTCATGGAAATTCGGACACAAACAAAAATGGGAGCTGAATTCAATTCAACCCCCATTGATTTGAGTGTTTAAGCCGCGATCGCCTTTGAGCGATGAGTCGCTGTGGTTACCCCGCTTGAGGAGCGTTAGTGCAAACGTAATCAAGCACTGCTTTGGCGCTGCTGCCTGTGGCGGGATTGGCGAGTCTGCCGCGATCGCTGTAGTCAAACTTCTGAATCACTTTGCGGTTTTTATCGTAGGCGGTGAGGCGGCGGAGACGGGTAGTACCTGCCTTGCAGTCTACAGAGCGGTAGATAACAGCGCCATAAACAGGTTGATTGACTGGAGAATCGAGAAACACATTGTTGGGCTGTTTGAAGTCGCGGTACTCCCAATACCAAACGCTACCGCTACGATTCTCAATGGAGCTGGCATCAACTAGAAAGCGATCGCCCACGGAGTTGACCGTCACCTGAACCCACTTTTCAGCAGACCAAGATACAGGCATGTAGGCGAGGACAGCAGCAGTAACGGCTAGATTTAGAAAACGTTTCATAGTTAAAATCTGGACTGATTTCAGGAACGACTAGGCTTAATTGTCCTGAGCGTTACTGCCAAGGGCGCGCTCTAAAACGGAACCATCTACAGTTTTGTAGTCGGCAATTTTCCAAGCACCATCAATTGATTCCAAACTATAGCGGACGAGCCGAGTTTGAAAGTCAGTTTGAG
>DATNPE010000671.1:0-4214 GCA_036703355.1 Allocoleopsis sp.
AAATGTTTCGTCTATTTTATCGTGGCAATTTTGGAATTGGGGGATCGCGATCGCCAGAGCTTTGCTAAACATCACAACCAAGCGAGCAATTAAGTGACACTTCTCTGACAATTGCTTCTTGAGGCTAGCAAGCTTGGGGAACACTACTTAGATATTTCATCTGCTGACTGAGTAGCGTTTCATGAGCAGTTCCAGTCGTATCCATCCGAGCTTAAATAGTGCTTTTCGCCTCACCCGCAGTCTGAGTGCTCTGGAAACTTGGGGATTTGGTCTCAGTGGGTTGCTGCTGTGGTTGGGCACGGCTCCTGGTATGCATCTAGAAATGGGGCCACAAGCAATTTGGGTTTGGGTCCCCACTGCGATCGTGGGCGTGATGCTGAATCTCCAGGTCAGGCATTTGGGTACTCAGTGGCCCGACGTTTCCGGAGGCACACCCAACTACACCACTCGGCTGCTAAAGCATTATCCGGGCCTAGCTCGATATGCCGCGATCGGTTACTGGCTAGGCTGGGTATCGGTGCCCGCTATGAATGCCATCATTCTGACCGATTTGATCAAAACCAACCTGGAACCGCTGGGCCTAGCTTGCCCGGAAACCGCGCTCAAAATCGTTTTTACGGCCATTCCATTCATTGTGGCTTTCAGTGGCACGCGGGCTTTAGGGGTTTTGCATCTGTTTTTTGTGCTGCCAGCGATCGGTTTCTTGTTGGCATTTTGTGTGCAAGGCTGTGGCTGGTTAGTGCTAGCGCCCACAACTCCTGGGCTACTACCACCCGCATGGTCTGCCTTTGATGGGCAAGATTGGGTCAAGTGGGTTTTTGTGGCGATCTATGCCGTGTATGGCTGCGAAACGGCTTCTTCTTTTGTGGCAGATAGCCGTCGTCCTGCCTCTACATTGCAGTGTTTGGCGTTGGCTGCTGGTTTGCTCCCCATTGTTTATGTCGGTGGTTCCTGGGTGCTGATGCGCTTAACTCCTGCGACAGGCGTGGGAGACAGTGCCTTTCTAAATTTAATTGCCGCAGCTCAACCCTTTTGGGGCTCACAAGCTCAAGTTCTGGTTACCTTTCTAATTGCTTCTGGTTGCCTGTTGAGTTCTGCTACTGCCGTTTCTAATGCGCCACGAGTGTTATATCAGCTGGCTTTGGACGGTTACTTGGCTCCTATCTTTGGCGTGGTTTCTCGGCGGGGGGTTTTGGGGCCGAGTCTTGCCTTTACAGGGCTTTTGAGTGTAGCTTGTCTGGTTTGGGGAGATGTCACCAGAGTCGTGATGGTGACTGGCACAGGCTACCTCAGCAGCATGATTGGCATTCATTTGGGCATGTGGCTACGGCGAGGCCATGCAGAAGCGTTGTGGCCCCGGTGGTCACTGGTCTTTTGTGTCGTGGAAACATTGGTGTTAGTGGTTGGGGGTTTGGCCTGGAGCGGCATAGATCTGCTGATTGGGCTGCTGTTACCCATCAGTATTCTGCTCATGGATCAAGGGCTACGGCGCACAACTATGCCTGGGTTACGGGCAGAGTGGTGGATACAGCGCTACCAAAGGCGAACCAATCGACCCGTTTCCGATTTGATGCTGACGCAGATTTGCGTTCTGATCTTGTTGATCTGTAGTGCGCTGGCGATCGGTTGGGGTGTGAGGGCCTTATTAGATGGCATCGCCCTCGACAGTAATGCCAATTTGTTTGTGGTGCTGCTCTTGGCGATCGCCTTTGTCGGAGTCGCGATCGCCTGTTGGACCAGTTTGCCGCAAGTGGCAGAGGTGATGGAGTCCCATGAAGCGGCAGAGCATTTCTTCAATATTGCTCAAGATGCCATTGTAGTGGTGGATGAGGCGGGGGTAGTTCAGCGTTTGAATCCAGCCGCGATCGCTTTGTTTCAGGTCCAGTCTGGAGAGATAGTTGGGCACCCGTTCAGCCAGTATTTAGCAGGTTTAACTGAGCATCCCCAATTCTGGGCAAATCGCAGCGAGCAAAAGTTAGTGCAGACCACTCAAACTAAGCTGTTGGATGTTTCGGTGAGCGATCGCGCTAATGCTCAACTTCGCGAATACGTGGTGATTTTGCGAGACATCACCGAGCGCCAGCAAGCTGAAACAGCTCTGCGACAATCGGAAGCCCAATCGCGGCAGCAAAACCAGGCCCTAGAACAAACGCTGCGAGAATTGCAAAGAACCCAAGCTCAACTGATCCAAACCGAGAAGCTGTCTTCGTTGGGGCAGTTGGTGGCAGGGGTAGCCCATGAAATCAACAACCCCGTGAGTTTTATTCATGGCAACTTGCGCCACGCTGACGAATACACTCAAAACTTGCTCGATCTAATTCAGCTCTACCAAAAACACTACCCTCATCCGGTGCCAGAAATTGAAGCTGAGATTGAGGCGATTGACCTGGAGTTTTTGACGGCAGACTTACCCAAATTGCTGAATTCGATGCAGGTAGGCACCGAGCGGATTCAGAAAATTGTCTTAGCTCTGCGGCATTTCTCGCGCATGGATGAAGCAGATATGAAGGCGATCGACATCCATGCGGGCTTAGAAAGTACGTTGATGATTTTGCAAAATCGGCTCAAACCCAGATTTGACCAGTCGGTGATCCAGATTGAGCAAGATTACGGCGATTTGCCCTTGGTGGAATGTTATGCAGGGCAACTCAACCAAGTATTTATGAATATTCTGACCAATGCGATCGACGCTCTAGAAGAGTCCGACAAACAGCGATCGCCCGCTAGCCACGCCCAAAACCCAAGCACCATTCGGATTCGTACCCGAATGACCGAGCATCAACAGGTGCAAATTAGCATTGCAGATAATGGGCCAGGAATTCCAGGGCATCTCCAGTCTCGACTTTTCGATCCGTTCTTTACGACGAAAGCGATCGGCAAAGGCACTGGTTTGGGGTTGTCAATTAGCTATGGCATCATCACGGAAAAACACGGCGGCAGTCTCCAGTGCATCTCTACTCCCGGTGCAGGCACCGAATTTGTGATCGAAATTCCTTTAAGTCAAACGGAACGCCTAGCGCGAAGAGCAATCTAATCCCCAGCTCCTTCCCTTGTAGGGGAGCAAGATAGAAAGTTTTTTAACTCGCTCGTTGTAGTTCGGCATAGTGCCAACGGGTAACATTCGCTTCGGTGTGGCTGACCAAGATGCCGAGGGATTCTAGGCTTTCGAGGTGGTCGGCGATCGCTTGTTTTTTGCGGGCAGCCCCTCTGAATTGCGCCACAACTTGCTCGACTGTCCATTCACCCCCGTTGGTTCGCAACAAGTCTCGAATGGCGGCGAGTTGGTCTTTAGGTTTCTTAGGCCACGCGACTTGCCCCCCTAGCCCCCCAATGCTGGGGGGAACCGGATCTTCAAAGTCCCCCAAAGTTGGGGGATTAAAGCCCTGGCGGGCATCTCGGAAAAGGGGGCTAACTCCATCAATTTCGCCTTGAATGGTGGTTTCAGCGATCGCTCCTACGGTCTGCGGTGCTTGATAGTCGGGTCGTAGCCAGCGGATTAACCCGTTGCGTTCTTCGGCGGCGCGTTCGGCGTTGAGGGCGACTAATTTTTCTAAGATTTCGTCGTCGGAGATCCCTTTTGCCCAGCCATAAGCTTCTAAAACTGCGGCATCTAAATCATCGTGGATTTGCTTGAGGGTGGAAACGAGGGCTTTGTCGTTGTAGGCGCGATCGCTATCGGTAAATGCTTCACCTTTTCGTAGTTTTTCGAGCAGGTTATACATCCCAGTAATGGTCACGTCTGGATGCTGCGCCTGCACTCGCTTGCGATGGCTATCTAATTTTTCACCCAATTCCCGGATCTTTTGTTTTTGCTCTGGTGTTGGATCAGGAAATGGAAATGGATCAAAGCAACGAGTTTTGTTGTAGCGTGGTGTATTTCCACCTAAATCCCCGCCTGCGGCCAACGCCCATTTGATGTGAACACTGCTAGAAAGCACTGCCAGAAAGTAAGAATCATCAAGAGCAATAGCAATTATTGTATTGTCAGATATAACGGCAGAATTAATATGTATAAAAACACGGTGCTTAGCAGTTTCCACAGTGACAATATACTTATGCAGACTTTTAAGAGCGGGCCGAAAATTTGAACGTGGCTCTCCAAACACCCACCAATTTTTACGGTAGGAATCACGATTATTCTGATCTCTTTGAGGCTTTACACGTTCATATACTCGTTGCCAAGCTTGCGGATATGCCTTCGCAATTTCATTCTC
>DATNPE010000672.1:0-6331 GCA_036703355.1 Allocoleopsis sp.
ATTTGCCTTTGATGGCAGGGCAGCTATCTCTGGCAAGTCCTGGGTTCTACGCTTTGGGTGGATACATTGCAGCGATCTTGTCTACTAAGGTATTCTCCTCTACAGGTGCAACCTTCCCCATCTGGTTGTTGCTCCTGGAGATGGTGATTGCAGGAGCGGTTTCTGGCGTTCTGGGAGTTTTGGTGGGAGTGCCCGCGCTGCGATTGCGAGGGATCTATTTGGCGATCGCCACCATTGCCTTTGTGGAGATTCTGCGCGTCCTCTCCCTCAACTTAGACATTACCGGAGGTGCAGTTGGCATCTTCGGCATTCCACAACCGTTTCAGACCCCGCTGGGATATCTCTGGGTTGTGGTGCCACTGCTACTCCTGAGTATGTTCTTTGTCTACCGTCTGGAGAATATCCGCATTGGTCGTGCCCTGATCGCCATCCGAGAAGATGAACTGGCTGCTGATGCGATGGGAATCAACCCGACGTACTACAAAGTCTTGGCCTTTACGCTGGGAGCCATCTTAGCTGGCGTAGTCGGTGCGGTGAGTGCTCACTTCATCAACACCTGGAATGCTCGTCAAGGCACCTTTGATGCCAGCATTATCTATCTCACGTTTGTCCTGATTGGTGGCTCTAGAACCTTTGTGGGGCCAGTCTTAGGAGGGATGGTGTTCACCGCTTTACCGGAAGTGCTACGAGCGATCGCGGATACCCCAAACCTACCGCTGTGGCTGGCTAGTTTCTTGCGGGATGGTCGCTTGATTATCTTCGGTTTGCTAATCGTGATCGGCACCATCTTTTTCCCGCAAGGATTGGTAACACCCAACTTATTCAAACGGCGCGATCGCACTAAAAAGATGAGTCCGATTAAACATATACATCCATGACTGAATCGCCTGTTTTGGAAAGTAGCTCTGCTGTGCCGCGCCAGCCTCTCTTGGAAGCGAAGGCGTTAACCCGTCGTTTTGGGGGGTTGTGTGCGGTGGATACGGTTTCGTTTACCGTTCATCCGGGTGAGATTTTTGGCTTGATTGGTCCCAACGGTGCAGGCAAAACCACCTTATTCAACTTGATTACAGGGCTGATGCCTCCCTCCAGCGGGCAACTACTTTATCAAGGTGCCGACATCTCGCGACAACGACCGCACCGGATTGCCGCGAAAGGCATTGCCCGCACGTTTCAGAATATTCGTCTGTTTGCGGATCTATCAGCCCTAGAAAACGTGATGATCGCGCAGCACATCCATACCAAAAGTGGTTTGTTTACAGGCGTATTTGGCTTGCCGCCTGCTCCCCAAGAGGAGCGCAAAACCCAGGAGAAAGCCTTAGAACTGCTAAAGCTGGTGGGTTTAAGCGATCGCGCCACCGAAAAAGCTTGCAACTTCCCCTACGGAGACCAACGCCGTCTGGAAATTGCTCGTGCCTTGGCGCTGGAGCCGCAAGTCTTGCTCCTCGATGAACCTGCGGCAGGCATGAACCCCAACGAAAAACAACAACTGAGTGAGTTTATCCGCGACATTCGCGCCCAATTTAACTTGACGGTGCTGCTGATCGAACATCATGTGCCGCTGGTGATGGGATTGTGCGATCGCATTGCGGTCCTGAACTTTGGCAAACTGATTGCTCTCGGCCAGCCTGCGGAAGTAAAAGCCAACCCTGCCGTGATCGAAGCGTATTTAGGGGGCGATGTATGAGTACAACCCAAGAGCAAATGGAACCACAAAAGCCTTCTGCCACTGATTTACCTCTCCTAGAAGTGCGCGGTCTCAGCGTTAATTATGGCGGCATCCAAGCGCTGCAAGAGATCAATTTGGTGGTGAACCAGGGTGAAGTGGTAACGCTAATCGGCGCGAACGGAGCAGGCAAAACCACTACGCTCCGCACCATCTCCCGCATCTTGAATCCGCGCCACGGTCAAATCGTTTATGCAGGACGTGACATTACCCGCCGCAAAGCCCATGAAGTGGTAGCGCTAGGCATGGCTCACTCCCCGGAAGGCCGCCGCGTGTTAGCCAAGCAAACGGTGCTCGATAACTTGGAACTGGGGGCTTACGTGCGCTCCAATGCCGCTGCAGTGAAGCAAGACATCGAACAGCAATTTCAGCTTTTTCCTCGCTTGGCGGAACGGCGACACCAACTGGCAGGCACCCTTAGTGGGGGCGAGCAACAAATGCTGGCGATCGCTCGTGCTTTGATGAGTCGTCCCAAGCTATTACTGTTAGACGAACCGAGTTTAGGCTTGGCCCCGGCGATCGTGCGGGAAATCTTCACCATTATCGAGAATCTGCGTACCACCGGAGTCACGATTTTGTTGGTAGAGCAAAACGCTCACTTGGCGCTGCAAGCTGCCGATCGCGGCTATGTGCTAGAGGCAGGCCAAATTACCTTGACTGGACCCGCTAAAGACCTGCTGCAAGACGATCGCGTTAAGCAAGCTTACTTGGGTTAACTTGGCTGCTAATTCTTTACTACCATCACCATTTCATGCGATCGCTAGACTTCTTTGTGTCGAATCGTCCGATTTTGTTCTTCCCTCACTGCGTCTTGTCCTTCGCTTCGGTACTCCTCGTGGGCGCGCTGATTCCGAGTGGAGCTGAGGCGCGGAGCCAGCTTTATCGGCCACCCGCTTTGCAGATCGGTCGCTCGATTTCGGAGCAACTCTCTAACCGGGATATTCCGACTGGGCAAGGCAGTTTTGCGAGAGATTCTGTGATTACCTGCAAGGCGGGTGAGCAACTTACGATTACGGTGACTTCGACCGCTTTTGACCCGATGGTGGCGGTGATTGCCCCCGATGGCTCGACGATCGCGGAGAACGATGATGCTGAGGATGGCACGACTAATGCGGCCCTGACGCTGACGATGCCCCAGAGCGATCGCTATACGGTGCGGGTGCAGAATTTTGGTCAAACGGCAGGTGGTGCTTTTCAGCTCCAAGTCACGCGTTCAACCACTCCCACAACCCCTGGACAAAATTAGCAAAAAATTTTTTGCTTTACCTCTTGCCACAGTTAGATAGATTTGTTAATTTAATAAAGCGCCGAAAACAAAGCGCCTCGCCGGGATAGCTCAGTTGGTAGAGCAGAGGACTGAAAATCCTCGTGTCACGAGTTCAAGTCTCGTTCCTGGCATCCTAAAACTCTATACCTAGCGTAAGTCCCAGTCACTTTTTCATTGAAAAACACTAGGACTTAATTTTTTATCTGTGATATCTGCGATAAAACTGCGATAAATGCTTATCGCCATTTCTCTAAAACCCTTGCCTGCTAGTACGCATGACTAGTGCCTTAGGCAATCGTTACTCGGCGTGACCGAAGCGATCGCGATCGTGCTGTTCATCAAAATCGATCATGGGGCCCTTCGGCACAATTCGATTGGGGTTAATCTCAGTCATACTCATGTAATAGCTGCGCTTGGTATAATCCAGGTTACAGGTCACTTTGAATGCAGGACGTTGGTAGAGATCCTTGAGATAGTTCCATAGGTTTCGATAGTCAAGAATGCGCCGAAAATTGCACTTAAAGTGACTGTAGTACACTGCGTCAAATCGATACAGCGTTGCAAACATACAAATATCGGCTTCGGTCAGTTGATCTCCACATAAATAGCGCTGCTGGCTTAGAACAACCTCCCATTGGTCTAAGCTCTCGAAGAGTTCAGTGACTGCATCTTCGTAGGCTGCTTGGGAAGTTGCAAAACCAGCGCGATATACACCCGCATTGATAGATAGATAGATGGCATCCATCGTTTCATCAATCTTCTGTTGTAAGTTGCAAGGATATAAATCTATTTTCTGTGTTGCCAATTCTGCAAACTCTATGTCAAACATCCGGATGATCTCACGAGATTCGTTGTTGACAATTGTTTGGGTTTGCTTATCCCATAACACTGGAACAGTGACTCGTCCTGTGTATTTAGGATCTGCTTTCACATAGATCTCTTGTAAATATTGAGTCTGATTCACCCAATCAGGAATGGCTCCTGGCGCTTCGGAGAACATCCAACCCTTATCGCTCATCACTGGATCAACGATCGAGATGGAGATGGCATGATTCAATCCTTTGAGTTCTCGCATCATTAAGGTGCGATGTGCCCAAGGACACGCCAAGGAAACGTAGAGGTGATAGCGTCCTGCTTCTGCCTTAAACCCGCTCTTTCCATCAGCAGTCACGCGACCGCGAAACGTTGTCGGTGTCCAATTGAACTTGCCGCTGGAGTCTGATTGATTCCTGTTGGTAATCCATTTGCCCTCAAGCATCATTCCTGCCGTCATCATTTCCTCCTGCCCTGGGGGTGGCTGCAAAAGACAAAATCTGTTCTGTGCTTTTGGTGATGACTTCAGGGTTACGTCTTGCTTTTTCCTAAAGATGTTCGTTTCTTAAAAATCCTTGACAAAATCAACTGTGCAGAAAGGGTTTTAAGGGTACATTTGCTGCTCTAGCAACCGCGATGACACTACACTACTGCTATGAAAAACTCAGCCGCGATCGCTCCCTCAACTGCAACCGCGTAGCTCCTAGCGATCTCACAATCTGTAGGTTTTTTGAAGGGAGCGATCGCATCATCACGGGAAACATAAATGAAAGCTCTCCCCAGAAAAATCTAGAGAGAGCTTTTGACTACCTACCCCCATTATTCCCATGCTTGAGATGCTAATCTTAGCGATCGTGATCGCCCTCATCTTTACCGCCGTGGTTTGCTGGATACTGTATGCTTTGGTAGGAGAAATGGGATGGATCAAACCTGCTCCACGGCGCTTAGCAAGGAAACGCATGGTCAGACGTGGCATCCTGCTCCTCTGTGCCCTTTCCCTGGGTGCCGCTCTACTGTCTCATGGGGTTTCACTCTTGCCAGCTATTATCATTGCGGGTGGTTTAGCCCTAGTAATAGAAATCATCATCACCAATCCAGATCCCTCTGCCTCCTCAAGGCCCAGCGTCAGCGCAAGCTCAAGTCCTAGAAGATATGAGACCGTTGAAGCCCCACCCTTTGAGCGCTATGCTGACTCACTGCCAGGACTCAAACACCAACTGATTGGTATGCTCAGAGGCGATCGCAGGGCAGCTCATAGCATGGTGCTCTACGAAAAGAGCGTTTTAGCAAGTGGACATCCAGAAGCGTGGTACTGGAAAGCCGCTATCCAGCGATTAGAACGCGACAGACGGTAAGGCGATTGCACTTCACCAAAAGCCTTTAATACTTTTACACGTAACACTCATCATGCTCGAAATGCTCATTTGGACAGTAGCGATCGCCTTTGCCTTCAGCTGCCTCGTTGTTGTTTTCCTGATCGCATCCATCAAACCACAGCCTCGCTCTCATCCTCAACGGCGGACGATACGACGGTTAACTTCTTATCAAAAACGACTATTCAATGAACGAGTGACCAAGCAACTTGCTGGTGAGCTATTGCAGCTCTTGAATCACGACCAGACGGCAGCAACCAATCTTATCAACCAAACAATTCTGGCTAATCCTGATAAATCCTTAAACCAGTGTTTCGAGAAAGTAATTTATGAGATTCAACGTAGTCGTGGCTGATTGCTCACTCAGGCGAAATGAGTAGAGCGATCGCCCGAATCTTATTGGTATCTAGCATGGCTCACTCTTGTGCTTGCTCAATCAAAATGTTTTTAGCATCATTCTGGGGAAGTAGCTCATTGCTTCACATAATGACTCATTGAAGTATTGAAGGCTACGATCGCCTGACTCTGAAACCGATCAAAGCGCTAGCGCTAGGCTGTGTCCTGGGTCTGATTTTTCTGCTTTGCGATTGGCATAGCGTGGAAGCAGTGGCTCAAGCAGCGCAACATTTTGTCGATTAACCGCTTGCCAGCGTAAGGATATCCTTTTTAGGGTGCTGTGGCCTTGGCTGAATGTAGCGGAAGGAGGGAGAACATGAGTGCTGAAGAACTGATGCAGAGATATGCAGCGGGAGAAAGAGACTTTAGTGCGATCGCTCTCAGTGAGGCAGTTCTAGAGGGCGCAGATCTGAGCGGTGTGCTGTTACCTGGGGCATCTCTGGATGGCGCAAATCTCCGTCGAGCTAACCTCAGTCATGCCGATCTCAGTGGTGCAGACCTCAACGGTGCGGATTTGACTCAAGCCGATCTCAGCGGTGCCGATTTGAGAGATGCCATTCTCGATGGAGCCACCCTAGAAGGAGCCATTTTGGATGGAGCCAACTTAAGTCAGGCAGGTCTCAAGATTGCCAATATCGTCCAAGCAGACCTCAGTCATGCGCGGCTCAGTCAGGCAGATTTGAGTGGCGCGAATCTAGAAGGAGCAGACCTGAGCGGAGCAGATCTCGCGATCGCAGACCTCCACCAAGCTAATCTGCA